>JBMTYA010000142.1:0-3924 GCA_049454015.1 Ilumatobacteraceae bacterium
AGTTGATCTCCATGAACACCATCTGCTCGTTGAGACCGAAGGTGTAATTGCCGTGGCCGTCCCACGAACGCCCGGGCAAGCCGCGGAAGTCGCGGATACGCGGAATCGCGACGGAGAGCAAGCGGTCGAAGAACTCCCACATGCGGTCGCCGCGCAGGGTGACCTTGGCGCCGATTGCCTGGTTCTCGCGAACCTTGAACGACGCGATGGCGATGCGCGACTTGGTGACGATTGGCTTCTGGCCGGTGATTGCCGTCAGGTCGGCCACTGCCCCGTCGAGCAACGAAGCCTGCTGGGTCGCCTTGCCGACGCCCATGTTGATGACGATCTTCTCGATCGTCGGCACCTGCATCGGGTTCTTCACCTCGAGCTGCTTCATCAGGTCGGCGCGCACGACGTCGCGGTAGTGCGACTTGAGGCGCGGTACGTAAGTCGAAGTAGCCATCAGATTTCGTCTCCCGTGCTGCGCGCGATGCGCACTTTGTTGCCCTTCGCATCGACCTTGAAGCCGACGCGCGTGGGCTTGCCCTTGTGGATCAGCATCACGTTCGAGGCCGAGATCGGCATCTCAATCTTCTTGATTTCGCTCGCCTGCTTCTCGTTGCGGCGTGCAGTGTGACGGCTGGCGATGTTAACGCCCTCCACCACGACTTTGTTCGAGGCCGGGAGGACGCGCTTCACTTCGCCTTCCTTGCCGCGGTCTTTGCCGCTGATGACGCGCACGTTGTCGCCTTTGCGCAGTTTCATTTCACAACACCTCCGGTGCGAGCGAGACGATTCGCATGAACTTCTTGTCGCGCAACTCGCGGCCGACTGGTCCGAAGATGCGGGTGCCGCGCGGTGTGAGGTCTTCTTTGATGAGCACGGCGGCGTTCTCGTCGAAACGGATGTAGCTGCCGTCTGGACGGCGCTTTTCTTTCGCGACACGAACAACCACGCAACGCACCACTTCGCCCTGCTTCACGCCGGCGCCGGGGATGGCGTCCTTCACGGTGCCGATGAACACGTCGCCGATCGATGCGTAACGACGGCGCGTGCCGCCGAGCACCTTGATGACGAGCACTTCGCGGGCGCCGCTGTTGTCGGCGACCTTGAGACGGCTTTCTTGCTGAATCATTTCGCACGCTCCAACACTTCGACCACGCGCCAGCGCTTGGTCTTGCTCATCGGGCGGGTCTCCACGATGCGAACCTTGTCGCCGATCTTGGCGTCGTTGGCTTCGTCGTGGGCGTAGAACTTCTTGGTGCGGATGACGAACTTGTCGTACTTCGGGTGGCGCACGCGCTCGACGAGCGCGACGACGACCGTCTTGTTCATCTTGTTCGACACCACGAGACCTTCGCGGGCCTTGCGGCTGCTACGGGCGTTGACTTCGGTCATTTGCGGCTCGCTTTCTTGGTGCTGGCAGCCTCGGCCGCCTCAATCTCGCGACGACGAATCACGAGGCTGATGCGGGCAATCTGCTTGCGAATTTTGCCGATGCGGGAGGTGTCGGTCAGCTGACCGGTTGCCAACTTGAAACGCGAGTCGAGCGCGTCCTGCTTGGCGTTCTCCAGCTCCTCTACCAACGCGGCGAGGTCGAGCTCGTTGAGCTCTTGCTGCGTCTTGCCGTACTTCTCGGCCATGGTCAGATGCCCTCCTCGCGATGGATGATGCGGCACTTGATCGGCAGCTTCTGGGCCGCGCGGCTGAGTGCCTGCGTCGCGACATCCGACGTCGGGTACGACAACTCGAACAAGATGCGACCCGGCTTCACGACGGCCACCCACAACTCCGGGTTGCCCTTGCCGCTACCCATTCGGGTTTCAGCCGGCTTCTTCGTGACCGACTTGTCGGGAAACACGTTGATCCACACCTTGCCGCCGCGCTTGATGTGGCGCGTCATGGCGATACGTGCGGCTTCGATCTGGCGGGCTGTCACCCAACCTGGTTCGAGAGCCTGGATGCCGTAGTCGCCGAAGGCGAGTTCGCGGGCGCCCTTCGAGACGCCCTTCATGCGACCGCGGTGGTGCTTGCGGTGCTTCACTTTCTTTGGCTGCAGCATGTTCAGTCCTTCTTGAAGTGCGGGGTCTCGGAGGAATCCTGGATGCGACGCTCGATCTCGGCCTCTTCGTCCAAGAGACGCTCGAGGCGCTCGTCGGCCTCTTTCACCAGCGGATCGACGTCTTCTTCACCGGCGCGCGGGCCAGCCGAGGTGATCACGCTGGCGCGCGGAGCCACTGCTCCGGCAGTAAGCGTGTCGCCGGCGGCCATCTGCACTTCGAGTGAGGCGCGGTCTGCGGACTCTGTCGAGTACGGCAGGATCTCGCCCTTGTACAGCCACACCTTCACACCGACGCGACCAGCCGAGGTGATCGCCTCACGGAAGCCGTAGTCGATGTTGGCGCGCAGCGTGTGCAACGGCACGCGACCCTCGCGGTACCACTCGCGGCGCGTCATCTCGGCGCCGCCAAGTCGACCGGAGCACTGGATACGGATGCCTTGCACGCCGGCCTTCTGCGCGTTCTGCATCGCGCGCTTCATCGCACGACGGAACGCGACACGGTTGGCCAACTGGTCGGCAATGCCCTGCGCGACGAGTGCGGCATCGAGCTCGGACTCTTTGATCTCGTTGATGTTGAGCTGGATCTTGTTGTTGCCAGTGAGGCGGGAGAGATGCTCGCGCAACTCATTGGCCTTCGCACCGGCCTTGCCGATGACAACGCCGGGGCGCGCGGTGTGGATGTCGACGCGCAACTTGTCGAGCGTGCGCTCGATGTCGATGCGGCTGACGGCAGCGTCGGCAAGACGATTCATCAAGTAGCCACGAATCTTCCAGTCCTCGGTGAGGTACTGGCGGTACTGCTTCTTGCCGGCGAACCACTTGCTCTTCCACTCGGTGGTGATGCCGAGGCGGAAGCCGTACGGATTGATCTTCTGACCCATTACTTGGTCTCCTCGTTGCTGGTGGCTTCCGAATCTGTCTTCTCGGCGTCAGTCGAGCCCTCGGCAGCGGCGCGCGCCTTGCTGGCGGCGACGCGACGGCGACGGTCGGCCTTCTCGCCGCGACCGCTCGATGCAGCGAGCGTCTCGCGGACCTTCAGTTCGTCGGCCGAGTACGCAGCCACCACGACGGTGACGTGCGCGCCACGGCGCAAACGCGTGTTGGCGCGACCACGAGCTCGCGGGCGGAACCGCTTGATGGTCGGCGACTCGTCGGCAAAGCACGCCTTCACGTACAACGCCTCTTCGTCGAGCTGGTCGTTGTGCGTCGCGTTGGCGACCGCTGAGTTGAGCACCTTCTGCACGATGCGCGCGGCCTCCACGCTGTGGAGGCTGAGCACTGCGCGCGCCGACGGCACGTCGAGACCGCGAACCTGGTTCAACACCGGGCGGAACTTCGACGCCGACATGCGCACCCAGCGCAATTGGGCCTTGCTGCCGCTTCGCTCGCCGGCGACTCGGTGTGCTTCGTTCAGCTTCGGACCGGTCATGACGATGCTCCGGGCGCGCTCGGCGCTGCAGGCGCGGCTTCAGCACCGGCCATCTTTTCCTGGCTGGCGTGGGCCTTGAAGGTGCGGGTGTTGGCGAATTCGCCCAACTTGTGCCCCACCATCGACTCCGTCACGTAGACCGGCACGTGCTTGCGTCCGTCGTGCACGGCGAAGGTGTGGCCGACCATGTCGGGGATGATCGTCGAACGACGCGACCAGGTCTTGATCGGCTTGCGGTCGCCGCTTTCGTTCATCGCGTCGAGCTTCTTCAAGAGATGCTCGTCCACGAACGGACCCTTCTTCAGACTGCGAGCCATGCGTTAACCACGTGCCTTTCCTGAACGACGACGACGCACGATGAATTGCTGCGACGCCTTTGACTTCTTGCGCGTACGGCGCTCGGGCTTGCCCCACGGCGACACCGCCGGACGGCCACCCGAGGTCTTTCCTT
>JBMTYA010000143.1:0-3902 GCA_049454015.1 Ilumatobacteraceae bacterium
TGAACGCCCAGATGATGCGGGTCATTTCGTCGCCGTCAAGGTCGACGACCGGAGTGTTTACTTTGATCTTTGGCACGCAAGTACCCTACTTGCCGATGGACTTTGCATGGAGCAACGAGCAAGTGCTGTTGCGAAAACGTGCGCGCGAACTCGCCATCGACGCCGTCGCACGTTACGGGCGGTCAAACGACAGTTGGATGAACGGTTACTCCAAAGAGTTCTCACGCGAACTGGGCCGCGAAGGGTTCATCGGCATGACCTGGCCGTCGGAACACGGCGGCGGCGGACGCCCGCCGATCGACCGCCTGATCGTCGGCGAAGAAATGATTGCAGCCGGAGCACCGATTGCCGGCATGTGGTTCGCCGACCGGCAGATGGGGCCGGCGTTGATTGGTTACGGCTCACGCGAACAACAAGAACGTTTCTTGCCCGACATGTTGCTCGGCGACACCACGTGGTGCATCGGCATGAGCGAACCGAACGCCGGCAGCGACCTCGCATCGTTGACCACGTCGGCGGTGCGCGACGGCAACCACTGGGTGATCAACGGCCAAAAAATCTGGACGAGTTTCGGCGAACTCGCTGACTACTGCTATTTGATCTGTCGCACGAGCAAAGAGGGGCCGCCGCACGCGGGCATTAGCGAGATCATCGTGCCGATGGATACGCCGGGCATTGAAGTGCGGCCGATTACCGACATGACCACCAACCGCCACTTCTGCGAAGTGTTCTACACCGATGTGCGTGTGCCGATTGAAAACTTGGTGGGTGCCGAGGGTGCGGCGTTCAAGCAGACGATGCGCCAGTTGGAGCACGAACGCGGCGGCATCGACCGCTTGGTGTCGAACCGGGCGTTGTATTTGATGGCGCGCGAGCGGGCCGACACTTCCAATGTGATGGTTCGCGACCAAATTGCCCAGATTGAGATCGGCTACACGCTTGGGCGCATTCTCGTGATTCGCGAAGTGTTGAAGCAGGCGCCAGCGGGCTTCTCTGCGGCCACGAAGTGTTTCTGCACCGAGCACGAGGCGCGCGTCGCTGATTTTGTCTCGAGCGTGTTTGGGCCATATGCCACGTTGTGGGACGACGTGACGCAGGGCCTCGCTTATGCGCCTGCGTACACGATTATGGGCGGCACGTCGAACGTGATGCGAAACATCCTCGGCGAGCGAGTGCTGGGCCTGCCGAAGTAGCCGAGCTGCGGCGGGTGCGGCGTGTGCGGCGCGTGCGACGTGTCGGGCCGGGAAGGCTTTGACGCGGGGGCGATTAGCGCGGGGCGCGGAGCACGAGGTCGAGCCACGTCATATCCGCCCACGAAAACCACTCACGTGTAAAACGCGATGGTTCGTCGACGTGCACCGACTCGTGCATGCAACCGGTACCGGCATCGGTGCGCTCAAGCAGTTCAGCGGCGGCGAGCAAGTCGTGCGGGTTCGTTGAGGTCATCGCTTCGATGGCGATGGCAATCGGCCATGCGTGGTGCTTTGGCGTGTGCTGCGAGCCGATTCCGCGCAACGCGGAGCCGCTGAAGTACCACGGGTTCTTCGACGACAACACCTGCTGGCGGGTGGCGAGATACGCGGGGTCGTCAGCCGAACACACCCCGAGATACGGCAGCGAGAGCAGCGACGGCACATTTGCGTCGTCGATGAAGAGCGCATTACCGAGGCCGTCAACTTCGTAGGCGTAGCCGCTGCTGCTGACGGCATGAGCATCGACACCGGCTGCAATGTCGTCGGCGAGGCGCGAGGCGAGAGCAGCGACTTCGGGGTCAATGACGGTGTAATGCTCGGCGGCCAATGCGCGCATTTCACTAGCGAAGAACAAGTTCGACGGCACGTGATAGCCGTACACGCAGGCGTCGTCGCTCGGGCGAAAACCCGACCACACCATGCCGGTGTGAGCGACTGGGGCACCGCGCCCAGCGTGCGACAACGAGTCGTGCGCCACCCCGTTATCGCGCACGAAGACGTACGACTCGGGGTCGTGACGTTGCTCGCGTGCGGCGAGTTGAATCATGCCGACGACGGCATCACAAAATCCGTCATCGAGATGATCGGTAATGCCGAACACTTCGACGATGCGACGGGCCAGATACAACACGCTGGCGAGCGAGTCGAGCTCGAACTTTCGCTCGAACACCCAATCACTCTGGTGCGGGAAGTCTTTGTGCCAGCAGTTGCCGTTGGCTGACGCGTTGAACGCATTCGCATACGGGTCGATGAGCACGTAGCGCACCTGCGCGCGCGAAACCTCGGCGAGCATGCGACCGATCTCAGGGTGTCGCGAGTGGAAGAACGGGTTCACCTGCCACGTGGAATCACGCAGCCACATAGCCGGAATGTCACCAGTGATGAGAAACGGCAGGTCGTCGCTCGCACGCAACAGCGTGCGTTCAAAGAACCGGCTCAGGATCGCCTCGCAGCGAGCGAATCGCGCGGGGCTTACCCTTTCGCGCAGTCCCGGAAACATAACGTCAATCGGCGGGGCCGACATGTAGGGGTTCTCGCGCGTCGCCACGATTGGG
The DNA here is from genome assembly GCA_049454015.1 of Ilumatobacteraceae bacterium. Classification (GTDB taxonomy): domain Bacteria; phylum Actinomycetota; class Acidimicrobiia; order Acidimicrobiales; family Ilumatobacteraceae; genus F1-60-MAGs027. Next base: position 2,528 of record JBMTYA010000143.1, read on the forward strand.
CGATGGTAGGCGAATCGGCGCGGTGCATGGCGCGGGGCGAGAGCAACACGGGCGCGCAACTAGTTTTGGCGCGTGGCAACGCATCCGCTTGAACTGAGCGACCGTGTCATCGACTCGGGTGTGGTCGATGAGCCCGTCAACCGCGTGAACTCCGACGTGTGGGAACTGGATACCGGTCTCGCCTACGTGGAGAGCTTCAGCCACAGCGTGGTGATGAAGGCCGGTGACGCACTCGCCTGCTTCGATGCATCGGGTGCCGGCAGCGGCAAACAAGTGGTGGATGCGATGCGCACGTGGAGCACGGCTCCCGTTTCACACCTCGTATACACCCACGGCCATGCCGACCACATCGGCGGTAGCGGGGCGTTTATCGCCGATGCGGCGGCGCGCGGTGCGGCACGACCGAGCGTCGTGGGCCACTCGAAGGTGCTCGCGCGCATGCAGCGCTACGAAGACACCTCCGACTGGAACGTGCTCATCAACCGCCGTCAGTTCGGCGGCATCAAGTCGGAGATGCGTGCACCAATGAGCGCGATGCACGACCCGACCACGTTTCTTCCGGCGGATACAGCAAAGCCCGACCAGACTTTTGACGACCGGCTCGAATTGCGCCTCGGCGACCACGTCGTGCAGCTGCAACATGCGCGCGGTGAAACCGACGACCACTTGTGGGCGTGGGTGCCGGAGAAAAAGTGGATGTTCACCGGCGACTTCGTGATTTGGAACTTCCCCAACGCGGGCAACCCGCAGAAGGTGCAGCGCTACGCGTTGGAGTGGGCGCATGCGTTGCGTGCGATGATCGCGCAGGGCCCCGAGTTGCTGGTGCCGGCACATGGCCTGCCGATTCGCGGTAAACAACGCATCGCGAGCGTGCTCGGCGACATTGCGGGCGCGCTCGAAGCCCTCGTGCGACAAGTGCTGGAGATGATGAACGCCGGCGAAACGCTTGATGCAATCATCCACACCGTGAAGGTGCCCGCTGAGGTGCTCGCTAAGCCATACCTGCGACCGCTGTACGACGAGCCAGAGTTCGTGGTGCGGGGCATCTGGCGTTTGTACGGCGGATGGTGGGACGGTGCAGCGTCACGCCTGAAGCCCGCACCCGATGCTGCACTCGGCACCGAGATTGCGTCACTCGCGGGCGGGGCCGACGTGCTCATTGCGCGCGCAAAAGGGTTGGCTGAAGACGGCGACATTCGTCTTGCGTGCCACTTGGCCGACTTTGCTGCGTGGGCGGCGCCCGACGACCCGACCATCCACACGCGACGCGCGGAGATTTACAACAAGCGTCGTGACGTGGAGTTGTCGCTGATGAGCAAAGGAATTTTCAAGGCCGCTGCCCGCGAATCGGAAGCAGTGGTCAAGCGGCACCAAT
>JBMTYA010000144.1:0-3833 GCA_049454015.1 Ilumatobacteraceae bacterium
CACTACGACGCAGTCGTCGTGGGTGGCGGAGTCGGTGGCATCACCGCGGCGATTCGTCTGGCTGCCGCGGGCCGCAGTGTGGCGCTGTACGAACGAAATGCTGAGCTCGGAGGCAAGTTGGCGGTTCGTGAACGCGACGGCTTTACCTTCGACATCGGGCCGTCGCTGCTCACCCTGCCTTCGGTGTTCGACGAGGTGTTCCGTCTTGCTGGCACCAGTCTCCAGGCAGAAGTTGATCTTGTGAGGCTCGACCCATCGTTTCGGTATTTCTGGCCAGATTCATCAACCGTGACGTTTCGCGATCAACCCGTAGCGACAGCAGAAGCCCTTGATGCCTTCAGCCCAGACAGTGGGGCGGAGTATCTCGAGTATCTGCGACGAGCTCGATTGATCTGGCAGACGAGTGAGCGCACGTTCTTTGCTGGGGAGATGGGTTCTCCACTCTCGCTCGTGCGTCGCGTGCGTTCGCCGCGCGATTTTGCGCGAATCGACGCCCGCAAACGACTCACGACACGAGCAGAGTCTGTATTCACTGACCCGCGCATGCGACAGTGGCTCGGGCGTTACGCCACCTACAGCGGGTCAGACCCTTCGCTCGCACCAGCAACGCTGGGCTGCATTGCCGCGGTGGAAGCCGATTTCGGTGCGTGGTACGTGCGCGGCGGTCTTGGTGCGTTGCGTGATGCGTTGGTTCGTGTGGCGGAGCGATGTGGCGTGGTGATGCACACGAACCACGAAGTCACAGCGGTGACCTCCACACGGCGCCGAGTCACCGGTGTGAGCGTCGGCGGCGAGCATGTGGCAGCGTCGATGGTGTTCGTCAATGCTGATGCAGAGCACGTGTATCGCGATCTGCTTCCGCATGAGCGACGCCTCCGCGAAGTGGAGGGCACGCAGCGCTCCACGAGCGGCATCGCGGTGCTCGTTGCCGCGGAGGGACGCACACCACTGATTGCGCACCACAACGTGTGGTTCTCTCGGGACTACGACCGCGAGTTCGCCGACATTCGCAACGGCAAGATTCCGCGTGATCCGACGATCTACGGCTGTGTCTCAAGCGTGACCGACTCGACACAAGCACCCGCCGGATGCGAGAACTGGTTTCTCCTTATCAATGTGCCCGCGAATGATCGAGAAGTGGGGAGTGAAGTTGGCGAGTGGCTGCTTGATAAGTTGGCAAACGTTGGCCCAGACTTACGTAGTCGCACTCGATGGATGGAAGTCATCGGCCCACACGACATTGCACATCGATATCGGTCACCAGGCGGGGCGATCTACGGCACGTCTTCAAACGGACGAAATGCAGCGTTTCGTCGACCGTCGATTCGTGGGCCGCGTCGTGGGCTGTATCTCGTCGGTGGTTCTACGCATCCAGGTGGCGGTCTCCCACTCGTCACCATAAGCGCGCGCATCGCAACCGAACTTGCTCTTCGCGACAACCCGCAGCGATAGCCTGAAGAACGTGTCTGTGACCGTTCGCATCCCCACCACACTTCGACCACTTTCTGGGGGTGCCAGCAGCGTCACCGTTTCGGGTGCCAACTTGCGCGAGGTGTTGAAGGCGCTCGATGCGGCCCACCCGGGCTTTGCTGCGAAACTGCTCGACCAAGACGGCAATCTGCACAAGTTCGTCAACGTGTTCGTTGCTGACGACGACGTGCGCTACCTGAAGGGTCTCGACACGCCGGTGCTCGGCGGCCAGACCGTCTCGATTGTGCCCGCCGTTGCCGGCGGCCAGGTGGTATCGGCCGCGATTGTGGTCGACAGCGAGCGCTAGGGCTCGCCCTCGATTGAAGTTCGCCGTCGCAATACCGGCGCGACTCGAATCGACGCGCTTACCCCGCAAGGTGCTCGCCGACATCGGCGGCAAGGCGATGCTGCAGCGCGTGCTTGAAGAATCTGCCAAGGCGCCGTCAATCAGCGAAGTCGTGTTGTGCACCGACTCCGACGAGGTTGCATCGCAGGCACGCCAATGGGGCGCGCGTGTGATCATGACCTCGCCCCAGTGTTCGTCTGGCTCGGAGCGCATTGCATCGGTGATCGCGCAAATTGATGCCGACGTCGTCATCAACGTGCAGGGTGACCAGCCGTTTGTCGACCCAGGCATTATCGAATCGATGTGCCAAGTGTTTCGCCAGCGCACCCCAACCCCGTCGGTCGTTACGCCCGTTTACCGATTGCCTGCTAATAAAGTCGACAACCCCGACGCGGTGAAAGTAGTAGTCAGCACCGACCATCGGGCGTTGTATTTCAGTCGTGCGGCCGTGCCGTTTGTGCGTGGCAAAGAGCGCGGGGAGTGGCTGGCAAGCGGCGTGCACTGGGGGCACGTCGGTATTTACGGCTACCAGCGTGACGTGCTGCAGCGCTGGTCATCGCTCAGTGCGTCACCATTGGAAGAGGCGGAGAAACTTGAGCAGCTTCGCTTGCTTGAGAACGGAATTACGATTGACACGTACGAGATCGTCGCTCAACCACGCAACACGCTCTCGGTCGACAGCCCTGCCGACCTCGAGACCGCACGAAGTTTGGTAGCTGAATGACCGACAAACGACCGTTCACCGAGGTGATGCTCGAGGAAGCAGCTGCCATCTCAGCGGCCGCTAAGCGCATCGATGCACGCACGGCCGAAGCGGCAGTCACGCTGCTGGTTGGATGCGCTGGCAAAGTAATCATCACTGGGGTGGGCAAGTCGGGTCTTGTGGCGCAAAAAATCTCGGCGAGCTTCACCTCCGTCGGTTTGCTCTCCGTGTACCTGAATCCGCTTGACGCTCTGCATGGCGACATCGGCGTGGTTCGTGATGGCGATGTGGTGGTGCTCATCAGCAACAGCGGTGAGACGAGCGAGCTGCTCACCATCGTGCCATTTTTGAAAAAGCGTGCTGTCAAGCTGCTCGGCATCATCGGCAAGTCGAAGTCGACGCTCGGTGAGCGATGCGATGTGGTGCTTGATGCCTCAGTCGAGCGCGAGGCTGCACCAATCGATCAAGTGCCCACGTCAAGCACCGCAGTGGCAATGTCGATCGGTGACGCACTCGCCGTCGCCTGGATGACGACAAAGGGTGTCTCGGCGAACGACTTCGCAATGAACCACCCAGGCGGCACCATCGGCCGCCGCCTCACGCTCACTGTCGCCGACTTGATGATTTCACGCGAGAAGTTGCTGATGGTGCAACCCGATGCCCGACTGCCTGAGGTTGTCGACGCGCTCACCACGCAGGCAATTGGCGCGGTGCTCGTTGCGAACCCAAGCAATTCGACGGCTCTCGGGGGCATCATCACCGACGGCGACCTGCGTCGTGCACTGAAGAAGTCAAATGCCGACAAGTGGGGCACGCTCGTCGCCCGCGATCTGATGACCGCAACCCCCATCAGCGTGCAGTCGCACGTTGCGGCAGTCGAAGCTCTCACACTGATGGAGCGCAACGCCCGAAAAGCCATAACCGTGCTACCGGTCGTCGATGACGGTACCGTCGTCGGCATGCTGCGCATGCACGACTTGGTGCAAGCAGGTCTGTCGTGACGACAAAATCTGGTGCGGCCGCCAACGTGCGCGCCCAACTGGGCAAGAGCGTGGTGTGTGGAGACGGCCAGCCACTCGTGGTGATTGCCGGGCCGTGCGTGGTGGAGAGTAAAGATCTCGCCCACGAGGTGGCCGCTCGTATGAAAGACATCTGCGCAAAGCTCGGCGTGCAGTACGTGTTTAAAGCGAGTTACGACAAGGCGAATCGCACATCGCTCTCGGGCTATCGCGGGCCGGGTCGTGAAGGTGGACTCGCGATTTTGTCAGAGATCGGTCGCCAACTCGACCTTCCGGTGCTCACCGATATTCACGA
>JBMTYA010000145.1:0-3814 GCA_049454015.1 Ilumatobacteraceae bacterium
TGTACGTAAAGTTTTCGTGGTCACCCGCATTACGTTGTCGCGCCGGCGTCGGATTCCGAAGGTTGCTGCAGCCACGTTGCTCCTAGTTGTGGCGTTGAATCATCACGAATCAGGAGCCACTGCCCCCGTTGGCTCGTGGGGTCTTGATCGCATCGACCAACGAGTGCTGCCACTTGATGGCGCTTTCGGTCGACCGGCTGCGGCTGCTGCTGCTGCTGTCACGGTGTATGTCGTCGATACCGGTGTTCGCGCTGACCACGAAGAACTTGCTGGGCGAGTGATGCCTGGTGCCAACTTTGTTGCTGATCGCAAAGACTCGACGGATGCATCTGACTGTCACGGCCACGGCACCTTCGTTTCGGCGATCGTGGTGGGCAAGACGCTCGGGGTTTCAAGTAACGCACGAATTGTTCCTGTTCGGTCGTTCGGCTGTAAGGCAAGTGGCTGGGCGACGGAGATTGCGAGGGGCATTCGTTGGGCAGTTGAGCGACATGTCGCAGGCACACCAGCGGTCATCAACTTGAGTGTCGCGATGCCTGCGTCTGGACAAATCGACATAGCCGTCGAGGCTGCACTCGCCTCAGGCATCACGGTAGTAGCGGCGGCCGGTAACAGCCGTGGTGACGCATGCGGGTCGTCACCGGCGCGCGTGCCGGGGGTGATCACCGTCGGCGGTTCTACGCAAGACGACTCGGTGATGGCGATGTCTAACACGGGTCGTTGCGTCGATGTCTTTGCACCTGGAGCCTGGGTTACTTCGGCGTGGGCGGGTTCGCCAACGGAGCGACGAACGTTGCAGGGCACGTCGTTTGCTGCGCCTCATGTGACGGGCATCGTCGTCGAACTGCTGAGTCGTAACTCGTCGCTTTCACCGGCCCAGGTGCACGATTCTGTGATTGCAGCGGCTACCCGTGACGTGCTGAAGTCGGTACCTGCGGGCAGCCCGAATCTGCTCGCGTATCTTCCACCTTTGGTGGCCCCGCCCGCTTCAACTACGACGCTGCCGCCATCGACAACTGTTTCGCCCACAACAACACTTCCGCCCACCACAACGACGACCATCGCGTCGACCACCACAACTGTGCCGCCAACGACATCTGTTCCGCCCGCAACGACACTTCCGCCCACCACGGCTCCAGCCCAACCTCAAGTGAACGCTCGCCGAGTGTGCTGCGGCCGGTGGCAGATCACGGTGTCAGGGGTGCAACCATTCGAGGAATTTGCTGTTCGCGCTCTCAATTCGTCTCGTCGGCCCGTGCAGTCAATCTCATGGCTCGCGACGGCCGATGAATTCGGCAACGCAATGTTCTTCGTGCCAGGGGTCTTCGATCGGCACGTGTTCTCGTTGGTGCGATCGGGGAGTTGACCCGTGAGTGGGTCGAAACCCCATTACACCCCCTGACTATCATTTCTCCTCCCCAAGACAAAGGAGAAGAGATTGAACGACATCGGCATGAATTGGTTACTGCTCATCAGGGAAGTGCGCCGGCTGGAGAAGCTGCCGCAACTGTCCGAATACGACTACGTCGTGATGAAGAAGTACCTCGGCCGATTGGGGCTCGTGCAGCCGTTCGATTGGATGCACTGGGGTGCCCCCAATCTTCTCAATGTCGACATTGATCAGCTCGATATCTACGACTGCATTCGCTACATCACTCGCCACGTGCGCGGCGAGCGATTCTTCGAGAACTTCCTCAGCCCATGGATTCGCAGCGGCGTCTTCGGTGATCTCTGCGAGACGGCCATGCGCAAGTCCGGGTTTCAGCCGACCCCGCTGCTACCCAAAGCCGCATAGTGGCACGCGTGCACTGCGGGCATCCGCGGTACCGGCACGCCGACAACCACGAAGAAACGTGCCCGACGTACCTCGGGCTTGACAACAACGAGGAGAATTGAAACATGTGGGTATTCACCGAAACCGGATTCGTCAGCGCAATCATGCACTTCAACGACAAGAACGTCATCGTGGTGCGTTCACGTGAGCGCGAGTCGCTCGATGGCATCGCCGCCCTGGCCGATGTCGAGATCGTCTCGACCCCGAAGAATGACTACCCGTGGCGCGTGCACGTGCCGCGAGCGATCTTCCAGGAGTGGCTCTCAGCAGCGGCAGAAGATCTGTCGTACACCAACTTCAAGAACCGTGTGCACGACACGCGCGGTGAAGAGTTCCACTCAGCCCTCAGCGAGGTGTGGAGCGTCATGCACGCAGTAGAAGAGCGGGGTCAGTGATGTCGCTTCTCTGGGTCATTGAGTTCTCGCTCCCCATGGGACTATTCTCACAAACATGATGTCGTTGGCGTATCAGACCCCGCGGCGTTATTCGGCTTGGTTTTTTCCTAGAGGAGGAAACCATGAGTCAGAGGTCTGCGCGCAAGCACTTGAGGCAGCCGCAACGTAAGAAGCCGTTCCGCAAGGAGCGTAAGAGACGTCGTCGTCACCACAAAGGCCGCCGTCACTGCATCTGCGGCCGAGAATATGGTGTCGAGAAGCGTCTGCGCCGGTCGGTCAATGACTCGCTCATTCCGCTGCGCGGGTTGAACGCTAGGTGTCACGACGATTGCCCATGCATGTTGTGTGGTGGCGGCGACATGCTGCGTAAGGCCATGCTGGGCGAACGCCTGCTTGATGCCTACCGCTAGATGAGACACTAAAGCCCTAACATCAGAGCGAATGAACCCCGAGCTTGTTCCTGGTGCTTACCTCGTGGGAGTGCAGCTGCTGGGCAAAGACCTCACGGGTGTCGACTTGCGTGGAGCCAACCTTACCGATGCGATTCTGAGCGGATGCACGCTGAGTAATGCAAACTTTTCTGGCGCCAATCTGACCGAAGCAAGTCTTAGGGGCGCCAATCTGACCGAAGCCATATTTGACGGCGCCAATCTCTCGGGCGCAAGTCTCGCCAATGTGACCGGCACGAAGGCTTCGTTTTCGGATGCCAACCTCAGCGGATGTTTGATGGTGGAGAGCAACTTCAGCTTTGCCGTCTTTCGTAGTGCAACGCTCCGAGGGGGTTCGCTGAGCAACACTGAGTGTTGGGGCGCCGATTTTCAGAAGTCAGATTTGTCTGGCGCCAAGTTTTACCACGCCCAGCTTGGGGCGGCCAACTTCAGCGATGCCGACTGCGGCGGAGCGGCATTCATCGATGCGAATCTCCCAGGCGCTTTGTTCTGCGGCACAGATCTAGCGCGCGTAAACTTCTCAGGCGCCGACATCACGGGCGCCAACTTCACCGGCTGTAAACGCGTCGAATCGGCAAACTTTTCTCACACGGCCATCGAAGGCGTGATCGGCATCATCTTCAACAATTAACGCTCAGGGCCGTTACGCATCAACGAGGCGCACGTCTCGCGCGCCTGTCAGCCAGTGAGCGAGCTCGGTCAATCGCTGGGCGGTGAAATGCTCTTCGCGAGCCGATAGAGCGTCGCCCGATTGGCGTCGTTCAAGCACCACGCGGATCAGCGCCGAGAGCTTCTCGATGTGACGTGCGGCCATTTTGCCCGGTGCAAGATCGCTGTCTTCGGGCTCTGGCAAGGTGCCTGGCGGTTCGCCCGAGATGTATCCATTGTCGCCGCCAGGCATCCAATCGAGGCCAGCGCGAAGTCCAGTAGTGGTGAGGTAGACGTATTCAAGATCGCTGAGCCGAAACGGGTCTTGGTTGCTTGCCCGAAAGCTGATCACCTGCGAGACACTAATGGGCAAGGTAACCTGCGTCTGACGTGAGGATTTACGGTCATACGATTGCTCCGGGCGCGAATCTTTGCGGCGTTGATCTTCAGGGTCAAGATCTCAGTGGTGTAGATCTACACGGTGCCGA
>JBMTYA010000146.1:0-3809 GCA_049454015.1 Ilumatobacteraceae bacterium
GGGTTCGACGCGAGTGCCGATGATGAAAATCCTGAAGATGCGTAGCGACGAGTCGAACGCCCGCCACTGACGCCTAGCATCAGCGCGTGACCACGGCCTTTGATCTCGCTGCCGAGGCGGCCGCGTTCTTGCGCAAACGTTTCGGCGGCGACCACGACATCGTCGCGGTGCTCGGCTCTGGCTGGGCCGATGCAGTGGGTGTGCTCGGCACGGGCGACCGCTGTGCAATCAACGAGGTTCCCGGATTCAAAAAGCCGTCTGCGCTCGGCCACGGTGGCGAGGCAATCTCTATTTCTGTCGGCTCATCGAGAGTGCTCGTGCTCACTGGTCGCACTCATCTCTATGAAGGTCATGGCACCGCACCCGTGGTGCACGGTGTGCGCACCGCTGCGGCACTCGGATGCAAAGTCGCAGTGCTCACCAATGGTGCGGGTGTGCTGCGCGAAGACTGGACAATCGGCGAACCTGTCATGATCTGCGACCACATCAACTTGACTGGTCATTCGCCGATGACGGGCGACAACCCGCCCGCTCCGTTCGCCGGACGATTCGTTGATCTCACCGATGCGTACAGCAAACGGCTGCGCGCGATCGCGCGCGCCGCAGTGTCAAGTAAGGCAGAGTCCAGAGCAACTGGCGCGTCGCCGATGAACGAAGGCGTCTATCTCGGTCTGCACGGCCCGCACTACGAGACCCCAGCCGAGATTCGCGCCGGGCGAAGTTGGGGTGCCGACTTGGTCGGTATGTCAACGGTGCTTGAGGTGATTGCGGCCCGACACGTCGGTCTCGAGGTGCTCGCGCTGTCGCTGCCCACCAACCTGGCGGCGGGCATCTCACCAACGCCGCTGTCAGGCGAAGAAGTCATTGCCGTTGGCAAGCGGTCTGCCGCTCGCGCGGGTGAAGTGTTACGGGCGGTACTGGTGGCAATCGACGCGGCCGGTCACGCCAACTAGCGAATCCTGGGCCTCTCGACTCCTACGCCGTCATCCCCGCCAAAATCTCGCGCGTCGCCGACGCACCAATCCGTGTAGCCCCTGCAGCAATCATCGCTAGGGCGGCCGCAGTCGTGCGAATCCCGCCGCTTGCTTTCACGCCAACGCTGTTACCCACCGTCTCGCGCATGATGCTCACCGCACGCTCGGTTGCTCCGCCTGCCTTGTGAAACCCGGTGCTCGTCTTCACGAAATCGGCACCGCCAGCAACCGCAGCGCGACACGTGTTGCGCAACTCATCGTCACTGAGCGCCGCGGACTCACAGATCACTTTCAATATGCGCTTCCCTGCCACATCCTCAATGGCGCTGCGCACTGCACGAATATCCGCTTCGACACTGTGCCAATCACCCGCGCGAACCAAGCCGAGGTTCACCACTATGTCGAGTTCATCGGCACCATTACGAACCGCTTCGGCTGCTTCGGCGGCCTTCATCGCCGACGTGTGAGCACCTGAAGGAAACGCCAGTACGGTGCACACGCGAACGCCTTCACCCACCACACCAACGGGCAGTGGTAACCACGACGGCGAGATGCACACCGCGGCAACTCGCCACGCCGTCGCATTGCGACAAACTTCCAGCACCTCGGCACGTGTCGCCTCCGGGGCAAGCAAGGTGTGGTCGATGTACTTTGCCAGCTCGGCGGCAGTTCGCGGCGTCACGTCCCTGAGCGTACGGCCTTCTCCTAATGACGAAGATCGAATCCAAATTGACCAATGACGTATTCATGTTCTGCATCTAATGACCAGATTCTGACAGTCGAGAAAACTGATTTTTGGGTCTCTGTAGTATTTCCAATTATCGGCTTCTTCTCAAACGCCTACTCTCTGTCATGCACATGAAGATTCCTTACACGAGACCTTCAATCGGTGAACTTGAAGTTCAGTTTGCCTGCGATGCTGCTCTGAACGTATGTGGCGACAATCACAATCGCTACGTCACCGAGTTCGAGGGACTTTTCAAAACCCACCTTGGTGTTGATCATGCCATAGCAACAAGTAGCTGCACGGGCGCTCTACACATGGGGTTGAGTGCGCTCGGTGTGGGCCCCGACGATGAGGTAATCATGGCCGATACAAATTGGGTTGCAACCGCTGCACCAGTAGTGCAACTGGGAGCACGACCCGTGTTTGTTGACATACTTCCGGATTCTTTGTGTCTTGATCCAGCCGAGGTTAAGCGAGCCATATCGGAGAAAACAAAGGCGATTATTGCGGTGCATCTATATGGAAACTTGTGCGAGATGGACCGACTACTTGAGATTGGTAAACAGTATGGAGTTCCCGTCATCGAAGATGCAGCTGAAGCGATCGGCTCAACTTATAAAGGTCGCCCAGCGGGGAGCTTGGGGTTTTTCGGTGTCTTCTCATTTCACGGTTCCAAAACGGTCACTACCGGCGAGGGCGGGATGTTCGTCACGAATGATGCAGATTTGAACGAACGTGTTCTCACCCTCTCGAATCACGGCCGTTCTAGAGACGCCACTCGGATGTTTTGGCCAGAAGTTATTGGATTCAAATACAAAATGGGAAATATTCAAGCAGCGATTGGCTGCGCTCAGATGCAGCGAATCTCGACGTTGGTCGAGAGAAAGAGAGAGATATTAAGTTCCTACATCGACGAATTCAATAAGGCAGACATCCAAGTTTGGGGATTCAATACCTCACCCCCGGGCTGCGAAACCGGCGCATGGATGCCGACCGTCGTGCTGGCTACTCCCTCAGTTCAATCCAATCTTGCTACACGGATTCAGAGTGCACTTCGACAAGATCACGGCATCGATATGCGGCCATTCTTTGCTCCACTCTCGTCAACTCCTCCATTTATGGAATCCCAACCGCCCGATACGGCTGAAAGGTGGGCTTACAAGATTCCCCCAGTTGCAATGAATCTTCCGTCGTTTCACGACATGAGCAATGATCACTTGAAACTTGTCGTTCATTCCATAAAGGAACACCTGTCCAGATGACCTCATCAAATCCTTCGAGACCATGCGTCATATGGGGCGTCACTGGGCAGGGACGTGTCGTCTTGGACATTCTTCAAAACGAGAGTGTCAAAGTTCTGTGTTGCTTTGACAATGATCCGACCCGGACATCACTATCTCATGAGATCCCAATCGCATTTGGAGAAGCTGGGATCAGAAGTTTTGTATCTTCTTTGCCTCGCATAGGCTTTTCCATTAATCAAGTTGACTCTGTCGCTGCAATCGGTGGTGGACGTGGACACGATAGGCGGCAAGTCAGCGCGCTGATGCTGAACTGCGGGTTGTCTCCCCGCCAGGTAATTCACAGAACATCTGTCATCAGCCGGACAGCCGATCTCGGCCTCGCATGCCAAATCTTGGCAGGGGTCATCATTGGACCTGGTGCCAAGATTGGTCAACATGCGATCATCAATTCGGGTGCGAATGTCGACCACGACTGCGTCATTGGTGATTGTTCACACATCGGTCCAAATGCTGCGCTGGCTGGTGAGGTCATCGTCGAGGAGAACGTGTTCATCGGTACAAATGCAACAATTCTTCCGAGGATCAAAATCGGATCGGGCTCTACTATTGGCGCGGGTGCCGTCGTAACACGAGATGTCCCACCCAACTCAATCGCTATAGGCGTTCCAGCAAGAATTCGCGCCACCAGATAGTCAAGTTCTGTATTCGCCCTAGACGTTTCTCCGCGATTGAAGCTCGCAGTCAGCCGACAATACTCGGCGCCTGACGGCTACTCCACTCGCATGCCGCTAATCGCGCGTGCAATCACAAGTTGTTGGATCTCGGAAGTTCCCTCGAAAATGGTGTGAATTTTCGCGTCGCGGT
>JBMTYA010000147.1:0-3803 GCA_049454015.1 Ilumatobacteraceae bacterium
CGCGCCACTGCGGGTCGGCGTAGTAGATGCTGTTCACGAGCGACATCGTGAGGAACGCATCCTTCGAGGTGCCGTGATCGGCTGCGATTCCCGTGTCGATCGCCTCGGCAAAGGCTGCAATTTCGCTCTCCCACGATGGATCGGTGTTGTAGGTGCGCGCCGACTCGACGGGATCGCCGTTGTCGCGATCGGGGTCGGCGTGCACGATGGTGAGCGTCTCTGAGCCGTAGCTCTTGGAACTGGTGAGAATGCCGCGCAGGAGCAGGCTGCCTCGCTGCAAGTTGATGTCCAGGCTGAATTGGTGGCGCCACTGTGTGGCGGAAGAATTAAGGAGAGCGACGACGCCATCCTCGGTTCGCATCAGCGCATAGGCATTGTCCTCAACGTCGTATCCCCAGTGCGAGTTCGACACCACGCTGTGCACCTCGGTGAATTCGCCAGCGAACAATCGCATGAGATCGACCATGTGGATGCCTTGGTCAAGCAGCACGCCTCCGCCCGCCAAGTCACGCTTGGCTCGCCAGTCTGGCTGGTTGAACGTGATGAGTTTCGATTTGCCGTACAGGCCGCGCAAGTTGATGATCTTGCCCAGTTCACCCGAGCGAATGATGGTGAGTGCGTCTTGTACGGAACCGTGGTATCGGTGATTGAAGCCGTACATCAATCGCTGGTTTGGGTGCTCCCGCTCGACGGCTAGCACGTTGGAGAGTTCTTCGAGGGTGCGGGCCGGTGGCTTTTCGCAAAAGACATGCAGACCTTGTTGTAAGCCGGCAATCGTGACCTCAGCCGCCATGTCGTTGCTCATACTGACGAGCAGCACGTCGAGGGGTTGCTGGAGGAGTGACTTGTAGTTCTTGAATGCCGGAATTCCGGTCGCGAGGGTGGTGTCTGAGGCGAAGTTTCGGTCGCACACTGCGACGGTCTCAAATCTCGGGTGCTTGTCGAGGCACTCGTGGCGGCGTTTTCCGACGATTCCGTACCCGGCGATGCCGACCCTCAGTCGAGCCACGAGTCAAGGCTACTCGTGGTGTTCGGTGTCAGCCGAGCTTCAGTGCCTTCTTCACGCGTTCAAGGTCGGCTGGCGTGTCGACGGCAATCGTCGTATGTGCGGTACGCACCATTCGTATCGAGACTCCGTGCTCAAGGAATCGCAGCATGTCGACTGACTCACTCTTTTCGTGTGGCGTCGGCGTGAGTCGCGCGAATTGTTCGAGTGCTTCGCGACGGAATGCCATCAGCCCAAGTTGTTTGTAAAAGGTGCGTGTTTGCTTGCCAATCAGGCCCGGAATCACGGCTCGAGAGAAGTACATCGCATCGTCATGTTGGTTCATCACGACTTTGACCACGTCCTGGCTTTTTGCTTCGTCTTCGGAGATCTCGAGGCACAGATTGCTCACTGCAACGTCAGCACTTTGCAACGGTGCGAGCACTTCTGCAATTTGGTCGGGGTGAGTCATCGGCTCGTCGCCTTGCACCATGACGGCAACGTCGTAGTGCTGGCCCTGGCTGGCGAGCTTGACCATTGCTTCGTGGCAGCGATCTGACGCGCGTTCGTGGGTGTTCGCCGTCATGACGCCGACTGCACCGAACTTCGCCGCTGCGTCAATGATCTCTTGGTCGCATGTCGCGATGACGACGTTCGAGAGGAGCTTTGACGAGGCAACGCGTGCGTACACATGCTCGATCATTGAACGGTCATCGATGAGAGCAAGTGGCTTGTTCGGAAACCTCGTGCTTGCCATCCGCGCAGGGATGATTGCGACTGCCTTCAGCGTCGGCCTCGCGGGTTCTGGGCTGTGTGCGAGACGAAGACGGCGTCGACTCCGTAGGCAAGAAATCGATGTCCGGCCGAAACTTCTTCTTCGAGGCGCTTGGGGTCGGGCGTCACCACGTGCATGCCGCTTGGCACTCCTGCTTTACGGCATGCCTTCAGCACTTCGCTCACAGACGCGCGAACATCGGGGTGGTCCACTTGGCCAGGCACTCCGAGCGACGCAGAGAGGTCGTATGGTCCGATCATGACTGCATCAAGCCCCCGCACGGCGAGCAACGATGCAATTGAAGCGACTGCGCTCTTGCTTTCGATCTGGGCAACGATCAGCGGCTGCTGCGCCTCGGTCTTGTAGTCCTCGAACCGACGACCGAACAAGTTGGCACGGGAGAATCCGACTCCGCGCTTGCCGGCGGGCGGCCACATGCAGCCGGCCACGATGTCGGTCAATTGCGAAGCTGACTCCACTCGCGGGATGACCACACCGGCTGCCCCAGAGTCGAGGGCCTGCTGGCACAAGCTGCCGTCGGGGAGGGCGACTCGTGCGAGCGGCACGGTGCCGTGCAACTCGATGGCACGAAAGAGGTCGGGCAGCTGGTGGCGCGCAATGGCACCGTGCTCGAGGTCGATAGTGACCCAGTCGAATCCGCCTGAGGAGAGCAACTCTGCGATGTCAGGGCTCGGGATTTGCATCCACGTGCCAATCGTCGGCTCGTCGGCACGGAGGCGCGAACGCAGGCCATTCAGGCGCTCAAAACGGGTCGAAGTCACCTCCGACAACGCTACAAGACCCTGTGTTTATGCAGTTCTGCGACGAGTTGTCGCGCTGCTGTCACTTCCATGAGGGTGCGAGTTTCGGCGGTCAATGAGCCCATGTGGGCGGTGAGAACGACGTCTGGTTCGTCGCATAATGCTCCGGTGTATGGTTCCTCGACGAAGCAGTCGACTGCGGCCTTGATGCGCCCGGCATGCACCGCTTCGGCGAGTGCCGGCTCGTCGATCAGTCCGCCGCGGGCCACGTTGACGACGATGCAATCGCGCTTCAATCCTGCAATCTCACTCGCGCCGAGCATGCCGCGGGTGTCGTCGTTGAGTGGCGTGTGCAGCGTGACGATGTCGCTTGCATCGAGCAATTCGCGAAGCGTCACACCTCGCGAGTCTTTGCCTTGCGCGAACGGGTCGTAAAAAACGACCTTGGCGCCGAATGCTTCGACGAGTTCTGCCACTCGTCTGCCGATGCGCCCGAAGCCGACGATGCCGACGGTGCGACCCTTGATGAGACCGCCCATGACTGGTGACCATTTCTTTGACCGCATGCTCCTGTCGGAAGTCGCGATGCCGCGCAGCGATGCAAGCATGAGACCGAGCGTCAATTCGGCGACCGCGTCAGTGGTGGCATCGGGTGTGCCGAGCACGCTGACGCCGTACTTGTGGGCCGCATCGAGATCGACGGAGTCCATCCCGGTGCCGAGCCGCGAGATGACCTTTAACTCGCGATAGTGGGCGAGAACTCGTGCAGAGAGTGGCTCGAGACCGGCGATGATGCCGACGCAGTTCGCCGGCTTGGTGGCGATGAGCTCGTCTTCGCTCAGCCGCTTGCCGCTCTCGTTGCAGACGATTACGACTCTGTTGCCCGCTGTCGACACTGTGCGACTTTCGGCCAGAGCTTCATCAAGGTGGCGACGCTCGTAGCGAGACGAGGAAACGTAGATGGCGGGCGAGGGAGATTCCGACGAGCGCGTCATCGAGTACTTCAAGTGTACGAGCGGCCCAAATGTAGGCTTGGGACATATGGGATCTTCCAGCTCGCGCGTGGTGAACGACTACATCGAGACACTCACTCGCGTCTTGCGCGGACCAGAGATCACCTTGGTCGAGCAGTACACGCAGGTGTTCTTACAGGCGTGGAACACGGGCAAACGTATCTATCTGTGCGGCAACGGCGGCAGTGCTGGAAATGCGATCCACCTGGCCAATGACTTCACCTACGGCGCGGGCGTGAAGCGCGGCATCGGTCTGCGCATTGAAGCGC
>JBMTYA010000148.1:0-3784 GCA_049454015.1 Ilumatobacteraceae bacterium
CTATGACTGAAGCCGTAATCGTCGCCACAGCCCGCAGCCCTATCGGTCGAGCCAACAAAGGTTCGCTCGTGGACCTCCGCCCCGACGACATGAGCGCGCAAATCGTCCGCGCACTCATGGCGAAAGTGCCGCAGGTGAAGCCCGATGAAGTCGAAGATCTCATCATGGGTTGCGGCCAGCCAGCTGGTGAAGCCGGCTTCAACATCGCCCGCGTAGTCGCCGTGCTCTCGGGTCTCGACAACGCCGCCGGAGTGACCGTCAATCGCTACTGCTCCTCCAGCTTGCAGACCATCCGCATGGCTGCGCACGCAATCAAAGCGGGCGAGGGTGACTGCTTCGTCGCTGCCGGTGTCGAGACCGTCAGTCGCTACGCAAGCGGCGCGAGCGACACCGCACCGAACCCCGTCTTCAAGAAGCCTGGCGAGCGCACCAAGGCACGCGCAGCCGGCGGTCAACCAACCTGGACTCCGCAGCAGGGCATCGCCGACATGTACATCGCAATGGGCCAGACAGCAGAGAACGTGCGCGAACTGGAGAACGTCACTCGTCAAGAGATGGATGAATTTGCCGCTCGCTCACAGCAGCGCGCGTGCGAGAACGTCGACAACGGTTTCTTCGAACGCGAGATCACTCCGGTGACCCTTCCCGACGGACGTGTCGTCAGCAAAGACGATGGTCCGCGCCCAGGCACCACCGTCGAGGCCCTCTCTGGTTTGAAGCCGGCGTTCCGTCCAGACGGTCAGATCACCGCGGGCAATGCTTGCCCACTCAATGACGGTGCTGCCGCGGTGCTCGTGATGAGTGACACCAAAGCAAAGAAACTGGGTTTGAAGCCAATCGCACGAATCGTGTCGTCGGGTGTGTCGGCGCTGAACCCAGAGATCATGGGTCTCGGCCCGATTGAGGCGTCACGCCAGGCACTGAAGCGCGCGGGGATGACCATCGACCAGATTGATTTGGTGGAGATCAATGAGGCGTTCGCCGCCCAGGTAATTCCGTCAGCCAAGCACCTCGGCATCCCGATGGACAAGCTCAACGTGCATGGCGGCGCCATCGCGCTCGGTCACCCGTTCGGCATGACCGGTGCTCGCATCATGACGACGCTGCTTAACGGCCTGCAGCATCGCAACAAGCGTTTCGGTCTCGAGACGATGTGCGTCGGTGGCGGTCAGGGAATGGCGATGATCGTGGAGCGCCTCAGCTAGCGCGAGAACTCGTCGAGCACTGCGCTCGAGAACTCGGGCCAGTGGGCGAGTGCCCACTCGTCGAATTCACGGTCGGTCAGCACCGCGCACGCGACGTCGGCGATGGGGTCAACCCACACAAACGTGCCGCTGCCACCGAAATGGCCGTACGTGACCGCGGAATTGTTGGGCGAAGTCCAATGCGGAGACTTTCCGCCGCGAATCTCTGGCCCGAGGCCCCACGGGCACGGATCAAAACGCCCGACGCCCGGCACCACGCCTTCGAGCTCGCCGAATTGCGGCGTGACGGCATCAACGAACGTCTCGCGGGCAAGCAATCGCGGCCGGCGCACTTCGGCGAGAAACAACGAGAGCCCGACGATGTCGAGTCGTGCATCTTTGGCGGCCGAGCCCGACTGCGGCGCAGCGACGATGCCGAGCGGCTCGAACACTGCCGCATTCACGTAATCCCAGAAGTCGATTCCGCTCTGCGCCGCTAGATGAGCGGCTGCCAGTTCGTAGCCAGTGTTCGAGTAGATGCGCTTGGCCGCCACCGCGCCAACCGGGACTGCTCCTTCGAACGGGAAGCCGCCGGCATGCGCAAGCAGGTGGCGCAATGTGCAACCTTCGCGACCGACTTGGTCGTCGAGTGAAACAGAGCCTTCCTCGCAAGCAACCAGAGTTGCCCACGCAGTGATCACCTTCGTTACCGATGCAAGTCTGAACTCCTGCGAGTCGTCGCCGTAGAAATGAATCTCGCCGTGGCGGTCGATGACCGCAGCGGCGACGTTGTCGACTGGCCAACTTGCAATCAGATCGAACGCGCGCACTGCGCTACTTCGTCGTGCGAACCAAGTCGGCGACCTGGAAGGCGAGGTCGATCGACTGCCGAGCATTCAGGCGTGGGTCACACACGGTTTCGTAGCGAACGTCGAGGTCGTCCTGCGAGACGGCTTCGACACCGCCCAAGCACTCGGTGACGTTCTCGCCGGTCAGTTCGATGTGGATTCCGCCCGGCCAGGTGTTCTCTGCGCGGTGCGCGGCGACGAAGCCCACGATCTCGCGCAAGATGTCGTCGAAGTGGCGAGTCTTGCGACCGTTTGTGGCCGCGAACGTGTTGGCGTGCATCGGGTCGCAGATCCAGACGACTGGATGGCCTGCATCGCGCACCGCACGCAGGAGCGGTCGCAGCGAAGTTTCGACCTTGTCGGCTCCCATGCGTGAGATGAGCGTCAGTCGCCCCGGCACTCGCTTGGGGTTGAGCGCTTCGCACAGCGACAGCACGTAGTCAGCGGTGGTGTTCGGGCCGATCTTCACACCGATGGGGTTGCCGACGCCACGCAAGAACTCCACGTGTGCGCCATCGAGTTGGCGCGTTCGCTCGCCGATCCACAGCATGTGGGCGGAGCAGTCATACCACTGTCCGGTGAGCGAGTCTTGGCGCGTGAGCGCCTCTTCGTAGCCGAGGATGAGCGCCTCGTGCGACGTGTACACATCGACCTCGTGCAGCGCGCTGTGGCTCTCCGTGTCGACACCGCATGCGCGCATGAAGGCAAGGGCGCGTTCGATTTCGGCCGCCATCTGTTCGTATCGCTGTCCTTCGGCACTCGTCGAGACGAACTCCTGGTTCCACGCGTGCACGCGATTCAAATCCGCAAAACCACCCTTGGTGAAGGCACGCAGCAAATTGAGGGTGCTCGCCGACTGGTGGTAGGCCTGCACGAGGCGCTGTGGGTCGGGGATGCGAGCATCTTCGTGGGCTGCCGGGTCGTTCACCATGTGCCCGCGGAACGACGGAAGCTCGCGCGAACCAATCTTCTCGGTCGCCGATGATCGTGGCTTGGCAAATTGTCCAGCGATGCGGCCGACTTTCACCACAGGCACACCCATCGAATAGGTGAGCACCACAGCCATCTGCAAGATGACGCGGAGCTTTTCGCGAATGTTGACGGCAGTGAACTCTTCAAAACTCTCGGCGCAGTCGCCCGCCTGCAGCAAAAAAGCGTTGCCGTTGGCTACTTGGCCCAGTGACGCGAGCAGCGTGCGCGCCTCGCCGGCGAACACCAGCGGGGGGTACGACTCAATTTGCTTCAGTGCCCGGTCGAGGTCGCCGGCGTCGGGCCAGTCAGGTTGCTGAGCAGCAGGAAACGACTGCCAGGTGGATTTCGTCCAGTTCTTTGGCATGTCGACCTCGCCTTTCAGGCTACGGACGATGGTTGTTCAACCGACTAAGGCGAGCCGCCAGCGGCCGCGCCCGCAGTTCAGACGGTGAGGTAGTCCGGCGCGTCTTCTTGCAGCGACTCAACGGCGCGGCTCACGAGACGACGAGCGGCTTCGGCGGTCACGCCGAGGTCTTCGCCGACTTCGCGGAAGCTCTTCTTTTCGCCACCGAACAGACCGAAACGAGCCTCGACTGCGTAGCGAGCACGTGGGTCGAGAGTGTCGAGCAGCTTGTTCAGCATGTCGTCAGAAGCGCGCGACATGACGGCCTCTTCTGGGCTCATGTCGTGGTTCGGTACGAGGTCGCCGAGCGTGGCGTCACCGTCGTCACCGATCGGCTTGTCGAGCGACACCGGGGTGGTGAGGCGGTGCAGTTCGGC
>JBMTYA010000149.1:0-3767 GCA_049454015.1 Ilumatobacteraceae bacterium
GCCGAGCTTGTGCCGAGCTTGTGCCGGCTCTGCACCGGCCAGCTACCAGGTGCCGAAGTGAATGATCTCCTCGGCACTCGCCCGCTTGCGCGCGGCGCTGGCCCCGCGGGAGAACGCTGCGTCATCACGTTCGTTCGTTGCTGGTAGCCGCTCGTAACCAAGCGCGATTGCACCAATCAACTGCAGGTTCTCTGGCACTCCGAGTGCGCGACGTAGCTCTGCTTCGCCGCGGAACACTCCAAAGAACAGCGCACCAAGCCCTGCATCGTGCGCGGCAAGCAAGAGAGTCATCGTCGCAAACGATGCGTCCACTGTCCAATACGGCACCGGCCACGCTTCGACCGACGCACCGAGCGCAGTCTTTGACTTGTCGTTCTCTGAATATCGATCGAGATACGCCTGCGGGTCGGCGAACGAGAGCAAGATGAGCGGAGCTGCGAGGAGATGACGCCAGCGAAACTCGGCGCGCGTTTCTGCCGACATGGTCGCCGACCAGAAGACTTCTGTCGATGCACCTTCGAGTGCGACGATGCTCCAGCCCTGGGTCTTGCCAGCCGACGGCGATCGTGCAGCAAGGTCGACGATTCCGTGCAACACGTCTCGGTCGACTGGTTCGGTGCGGAACGCACGCACCATGCGGCGCGAGGTGACGAGATCGCGAAAGTCGCTCACGGCGACGAGTCGGCTAACGCTTCTTGCCGAGTTTGGCGAGTGACTCCGCCATCGTCCAACCGTGCACGATGATGACACCACCCTTGGCGATGTTCACGCCCTTGAACATCGCGGCGATGTCGGCGGGAATCTTGGGCTTCTTCACGGGCTCGTAGTCAATGAAGCCCGACTGCGCGTTGGTCTTGGCGATGAAACTTGCGGCGTCGTACTGCGGCTCGATGGCGTATCGGCGAGCGAGGCGACGACCCCAGGCACGCTCTTCGCCGACGGCGTTGTACTTGGGCCGTGGGATGATGCTCGTGAGCGGAGCAAAGGCTTCAAGGCCCTCGGGTTTCACGAATCTTGCACCGACGACGACGTCCTCGTCGGGGAACGCCATCAGCGCGCGGTGGAATGCTTCGGTCATGAGACCTTTCATCGCTGCCTCTCGCTTGGGCGTGCGCTTCACGCTGAGCAGACCCATCACGACGCACGGAGTGCCGCCGAGGCGCTCCAGCGTGAGGAACATGAATCCAACCAGCGTCTTGCCGTCGTAAGCGGTGGTGGCCAGCACCCAAGAGTCTTTGGCTTTCGATACGGCACCGATGCCGAACGCACCGCCCATGGCGGCGAGTTCGTCGAGATCTGCGTCAGTTAGTGCGCTCGCGTCGCGAGTAGCAACTTTCACGCCCTCAGTCTGCCAGCGAAAACTCGAAATCGCACCCGTTGCCACTTATCGCGATGGCGAGACATCACGAGATGGCTCAACACTGCGCAACAGCGCAACCACGTCATGCGGCAGCATGACCACACGACGACTCAGCGAATCGAGACGCCGTTGCCGAATTTTGCGCGCAACATTCCGATGACTTTGCCGATATCAACTGCATACGAGGCACCGAGCGCCACGGTTTTTTCGCCAATCGTGAGATACACCGGTGAGTCGCCTGGGTGCTCTTCGAGCAACGAACGAATCTCATTGACTTCGTCGAGCGCGACACCGCGACGCGCGAAGTCGATGTACAGCGATTCGATGCCACTCTTGGGAACGTCGACCACGCTTACGTCGCTGGCCATGAATACCGAGCGCGACTCATCACGGCGGTCGAGCCGCCCGCGCACGACCACGATTTGGTCGTCGACGACGAGGTGTCCTTGCGTGGCAAAGAGTCGCGGAAACACCGTGACCTCAATCGATCCAGCAAGATCTTCCAGGGTGAAAGTCGCCATCTGCTCACCCTTACGAGTGAACTTGCGGTCCACTCCGGTGATGACGCCGCCCAACGTGAGGTTGTCTTCGGTGCGGTCTGGCACGTCGATGATCGGGCACGTCACGCGTCGAGAGAGCACGGTCTCCAACCCGCGCAGCGGGTGGTCAGAGACGTAGAAGCCGAGCATTTCTTTTTCGAGACGCAATTGCTCTGCCTTGTCGAACGTGAGTGCTGGGATCTCCACTCGATCGATGAACCCCGAGTCGGTCTCTTGCGCGTCTCCAAAGAGACTCATCACACCCTGGTCGCGCTCACGACGGCGGATGAGTGCCTGGTCGACCAGCGACTCAAAGACCGCCAAGAGCCCGCGTCGAGGGTGACCGAGCGAGTCGAAGGCTCCCGCTTTGATGAGCGACTCGAGTGTCCGCTTGTTGAGCACTGGTTCGGGCACGCGATCAATGAAGTCGTAAAACGAAGCGAACGGCCCGGCACTCGCCCGGTGTTCCACCAGCATTGATGCCACACCGTCTCCGACGTTGCGGATGCCCGACAATCCGAACGAGACCGCGCGCTCCCCGGCGATCGGCTCGAAGTCGACACCCGAAGTGTTCACATCGGGCGTGCGCACCGACACTTGGTTCGCTGCTGCGTCAGCAAGATAGAGCGCTGCGCGGTCGTTGTTGCCCTTCACCGACGTGAGAAGGCAAGCGAAGTACTCCACCGGGTGATGTGTCTTCAACCACGCAGTTTGGTAAGTGATGAGTCCGTAGCCGTAGGCATGGCTCTTGGTGAACGCGTAGTCGGCGAACTTCTCGATGATGCCGAAGAGTTCGCGACCGAGCGGTTCGCCGTAATCGTTGGCGACGCATCCACCGATGAACTTCGGACGCTGCTCGGCCATCGCTTTCGGATCTTTCTTGGCGCACGCTTTGCGCAGCGAGTCGGCTTCGGCGAGCGTGTAACCGGCGAACTTCTGCGCCACACGCATGATGCTCTCCTGATAAATCATGAGACCGTAGGTGTCGCCGAGCACCGCGTTGGCATCGGCGTGGAAGTACCGCACGGGTTTGCGCGAGTTCTTGATGTCGGCGTAGTCGTTGTGCATGTTCTCGGCCATCGGGCCCGGGCGGTACAAGGCGATGACGGCTGCGACGTCTTCGAATCGCTTGGGCACGAGCGAGCGCAACAACGCCCGCATCGGCGTGGATTCCAGCTGGAAAACACCAATGGTGTTGGCGTTGGCAAGCAACTGGTAAGTCTTCGGGTCGTCGAGCGGAATCTTGTCGACGCTGAAGTCAGGCTGCGCGCGGCGCAGCAACTTTTCCGCGTCGGTGATGACGTCGAGGTTGCGCAACCCGAGGATGTCCATCTTCAGAAGGCCGAGCGATTCGACCCCGTGCATTTCGTATTGCGTGACGGTCGGCGCCTCATCGGGCTTCTGCCCTGACTCCACCTTGCGCTGGATGGGCAGATACTCCGTCAACGGATCCTTGGTGATGACGACGGCAGCAGCATGGATGCCTACTGAGCGCTTCAGGCCTTCCAATCCGCGCGCCACGTCGACCACGCGCTTCACGTCGGGGTCGCGCTCGTACTCGGTGCGCAGCTCGGCGGCTGCACGGAAACCATCGATGTGCTTGTCGTTCTGTTCGAAGCAATAACGCAACGGCGTGTCGCGGCCCATCACGACCGGCGGCATAAGTTTTGCGACGCGGTCACCGAGAGCGTAGGGCTGGCCGAGCACACGCGCGGCATCACGCACCGCGTTGCGCGCCTTGATGGTGCCGAATGTGATGATCTGCGCGACTCGGTCGCGACCGTACTTCTCTGCCGCGTAGCGGATCATCTCGTCGCGGTAGCGGGAGTCGAAGTCCATGTCGATGTCGGGCATCGACACTCGGTCGG
>JBMTYA010000150.1:0-3714 GCA_049454015.1 Ilumatobacteraceae bacterium
TGAGAACCACGGCGTCGCCCTTGCCGAGATTGGCGCGACCCCACGACTGTGCCGCCAGGTTGAGCGATTCGGTGGCGTTCTTAGTGAACACCACCTCGCGCGGCGAGCGGGCGTTGATGAATCGCGCAACTTTCGTGCGCGCAGACTCGTAGGCATCCGAGGCTTGCGATGCGAGCGTGTAGGAACTGCGACCGATTGGCGCGTAACCCTCACGCATGAAGGTGCTCATGGCGTCGATGACGCAGTCGGGCTTTTGCGAGGTGTTGGCGCTATCGAGATAGTGGATGGGTTTGCCGTCAACCTTCCGTTGCAGCATCGGGAATTGCTGGCGGAGGGCTGAGACGTCGAGTGTCATGGCTACTTGCGGAAGGAGTCGTAACCCGACTTCTCAAGTTCGGCCGCGATCTCCATGCCGCCCGTCGCAACGATTCGTCCGTCAATCAGCACGTGCACGAAGTCGGGTCGCAACTCATCGAGCAGGCGTTGGTAATGCGTGATGAGCACGATGCCGAGGCCTGGTCGTACGCGACGAACTTCGTGGATGCCCTTGGCAACGATGCGCAACGCGTCGATATCGAGACCAGAGTCGGTCTCATCAAGAATTGCGAGTTCGGGCTCGAGGATCGCCATCTGCATGATCTCGTTGCGCTTGCGTTCGCCGCCCGAGAAACCCTCGTTGAGATGGCGGTCGATGAACGACGAGTCCATGCCGAGCCGCTTCATCCAGTCCATTGCAGAGAGTCGCAGCTCGAGGATGGAGAGGTCGATTCCCTTGCGCGCTGACAGCGCTTGGCGCAAGAACTGCAGCACCGAGACACCGGAAATCTCTTGCGGGTATTGAAAGCCGAGGAACATGCCGTGCTTGGCGCGTTCGGTAGTCGACCACGAAGAGATGTCTTCGCCTTTGTAGAACACCCTTCCGCTCGTCACTTCGTACGTCTCGGAGGCAAGCAGCGTGCTGGCGAGTGTGGACTTGCCTGAGCCGTTCGGCCCCATGATTGCGTGCACCTCGCCCTCGCGAACCGTGAGCGAAAAGCCGCGCAAGATGTCGTGTTCACCTTCGACGGCCTTTGCGTGGAGGTCTTCGACCCGCAGCAATTCGCCTGGGGTGGAAGCGGTGGCGTTCACCTCGGCAACGCTATTCGCGGACGGCAATTTCTACTACGCCGATAGTGGAAATTCAGCCTGCGCGTAACGCCTGCCACAGCGAGCGATAGGTGCGGTATTCGAGACCGTCAGTGAGGTACCCGGCTTGCTTGAGCTCACGGTGGAATTTGGGTAGCGAGCGAAAGGGGATTCCCGCATCGACGTGATGGGAGAGGTGGAAGCCGATGTTGAACGGCACGAGAAAGAATCGTGCCAGCAGCGTCTGGCGCACCGAGTGAGTCGCGATGCGCCGATCGTCACCGCGGCGCATGCCTCCGTGCTCGGCTACTGAACGTAAACGGTTGATGACACGCCACACCGTGAGATGAGGCAGCAACCACAACACAAAGTACGCCTCGGGTGCGCCAAGTGCCACGCTGATTGCGATGAGCACCACCTGCATCGCGAAGATCTTCTGCTGCGATCTACGCGTCAACGGATCGGCTCCACGCAGACCGCCGAACTGTTGTTTCAGAAGTTTCCAACCGGTCTGCCCG
The DNA here is from genome assembly GCA_049454015.1 of Ilumatobacteraceae bacterium. Lineage (GTDB taxonomy): Bacteria > Actinomycetota > Acidimicrobiia > Acidimicrobiales > Ilumatobacteraceae > F1-60-MAGs027. The sequence continues at coordinate 1,644 of JBMTYA010000150.1, forward strand.
GTTGCATCACGCCACAATTTTCGTCGCCAACTATCGCGCGAGATGGGGTAGTTGGCATAGAGCGGAATGTCGGGTTCTTCCGGGCCGAACTCGTCTCGATGATGCGCCATGTGCACGCGGCGGTAGGCGTCGGTGTTGGTGAACGCTGGATAGCCGATGAGAAAGCGTCCGACGAAGTCGTTGACACGCTTTGAAGAAAACAGCAGACGATGTGCCGCCTCGTGCATGAGCGACATGAATTGTGCGTGTGTCCTCCCCATGAGCAGTACACCGAGCAACCAGCCGAGCGGGTGGTTCCACCACAGGGTGAGGCCGATAACGGCTCCGGTCTGCGCGTACAACGACACGATGCTGATGGAGTTACGCAGGTTCGGAATGCGTCGCAGCTCTTCGCGCCATGCGGAGTCAGGTCGCGCATCATCGCGAAGTCGTGTGCCACTGAATTTCGGCACGGGCAACGTGGCCGGCGTCATGCCTCCGAGGCGAGCAGCGTGCATCACCAACCTCGCGCAATCCATTCGTCGAGATGCGGGCGCTCCGCACCGATCGTGGTGTCGGTGCCGTGCCCGGGCAACACCAGCGTGGAGTCGGGGAGCGCAAACAGTGTGTTGCTGATGGAGTCGATGATTGTGCCGAAATTGCCGCCTTCGAACTTTGTCGCACCGGGCCCGCCAGGAAACAACGTGTCACCAGAAAAGAGAAGCGGGGTGCCGTCGACTTGGAAGCAGATTGAACCCTCGGTGTGGCCGGGCGTGTGCAAGGCGTGCAGTCGAATACGACCGACTTCGACCACCTCTTTGTCGTCAAGCAGCAAGTCGTAGCCAACTTCCTTGAGGCGTGGGGCGTCGAGCGCAGTGACTGCAACCTCGTAGCCGGCTTCGCGCATGGCGGGCACAGCCTGAATGTGGTCCCAGTGCCCGTGCGTCTCGAGCACTCGGCGAACACCGAGTGAGGTGCACAACTCGAGCAGTCGCTCATGCTCGTTGGCGGCGTCGATGAGCACGGCCTCGCCGGTCTGTCGGCAGCGCACGACGAAGACGTTGTTATCGACGGGGCCCACCACCACCTTGTGCACTTCGACCTCAGAGTTCTGCCAGTGGAGGGTCGCCACACCCTGATTCTCGCACCAGCGCCGTTACGGCAGTGTTGTTTGAAGGGCGGAGGTTGGGTGGTGCCATTTCGGCGGCTGGACGGCTCCGATTGGCGGATTTCGCCCGCCGTCAGACAGTATGTGGGGCATGAACTTTGCTTTCACCGAAGAACAAGAAGAACTCCGCAAGACCGTCCGTGCCTTCCTCGACTCCAAGTCGCCCGAGACGGCGGTGCGTGCGCAGATGGAAACCGAACAAGGTTTCGACAAGGCCGTGTGGGAGCAGATGGGTTCGCAGATGGGTCTGATGGGCCTGCACATCCCCGAAGAGTTCGGTGGAATGGGTTTCAGCTACGTCGAGCTTGGCGTGGTGCTCGAAGAGATGGGCCGTGCGTTGTTGTGCGCGCCGTACTTCTCCACGGTGGTGCTCGCTGCCAACACTTTGCTGCAAAGCGGAGACGATGCAGCGAAGAAGAAGCATCTTCCGGGCATTGCCGCAGGTGAAACCATCGCCACGCTGGCGTGCACCGAGCCCTCGGGCAAGTGGGATGAAGCAGGCGTCACGATGAAGGCCTCGGGCTCTGGTTCGAAGTTCACGCTTGACGGAACCAAGATGTTCGTCATCGACGGCCACACTGCGTCGCTCATCATCGTGGCTGCTCGCACCGCAAAGGGCGTGTCGCTCTTCGCCGTCGACGGCAACGCAAAGGGCCTCACCCGAACCGCGCTCTCGACGATGGATCAGACGCGCAAGCAAGCCAAGCTCGAGTTCAAGGGCGTCGAAGCGGAGTTGATCGGCACGGAGGGGAAGGGCTGGGAAGTTCTCTCGAAGGTGTTCGACCTCGCGGCGGTGGCACTTGCTGCCGAGCAGGTTGGTGGAGCGCAGAAGGTGCTCGACATGGCGGTCGAATACGCCAAGGTTCGTGTGCAGTTCGGGCGTCCGATCGGGTCGTTCCAGGCGATCAAGCACAAGTGCGCGGA
>JBMTYA010000151.1:0-3701 GCA_049454015.1 Ilumatobacteraceae bacterium
TGTCTTAACGTCAGCGCCGTGCGCGCTTTTTCTTTGTGCTTGCCTCGTCGGGCCAGGGCGACTCGCCTCGTGCCGCCGCCAAGACCGACCCAAGCGTGAACTTGGCCAGGTGGTCTCGCATATGGTCGCCGACTGAGTGCCAGATGGCGAGCAGCACGCATTGTCCTTCGTGATCGCATGCACCGTCGCGGTGCGGTTCGCCAAAATCGCCAAGCGAGATGGGGCCGTCCACAGCCGAAAGAATTTCTGAAAGCAGAATCTTGTCGGGATGCCGAGCGAGGGTGTAGCCACCGCCGACGCCACGTTTGGACAGCACGAGGCCAGCTCCCTTCAGAGCCAAGAGAATCTGCTCAAGATATGGCTGAGGCAGTGCCGTGCGGGTGGCGATGTCGCGCACAGAAATCGGGCCGGGTTCGTCACCGTGAAGAGCCAACGACAACATTGCTCGACAGGCATAGTCACCGCGGGTGGAAACGCGCACGACTCCATAGTAAGCATCAAGCTTCTGACCCACATCTACCGCTAGACAACAAGGTGAGATGACCGACCTCGTTCCACGACTCCCGCAGTACGGCGGCGGATGTGTCACGAACTTGATTCCTTCACTGCTCGGGCCGCGCGGCACCGACGCACTTCCTGAGTTCTTTCCGAGCATCGCACGAGGTGCTCGTCAAGTGGTGTTACTCGTCGTAGATGGCCTCGGATGGCACCAGTTGCAGTCACGTATCGCCGCCGACCGCAACTTGGCACCGACGCTCGCATCGATGGATGGTGGGCCGATCACCACCATCGCGCCGACCACGACGGTCACTGCGCTCACGTCGATTGCGACCGGTGCGACTCCGGGCGAGCACGGCCTCGTCGGCTATCGCATCGACTTTGCCGGTCACGTGGTGCAGATGCTGCGCTGGGCAGACGCGCGAGGGGACGCACGAAAGCGGCTCGCACCACGCGACGCCCAGCCATGCCCGCCGTTTTTGGGCGGAAGCGTTCCAGTGCTCTCGAAAGCGGAGTTTGACGGCACTGCATTCACTGAGTCGCATTTGCGCGACCAACGGATGTTCAGTTGGCGTGCACTCTCGAGCATGGTCGTCGATGTACGAGCGTTGCTCAAATCAGGGGAGAAGTTCGTCTACTGCTACTACGACTGCGTCGACAAGATCGCGCACGAAAGGGGTTTCGGGGAGTACTACGACTCCGAGTTGCGTACGACTGATCGCCTCGTCGCAGAACTGGCATCAGTGCTTCCATCTGATGCAGTGCTGCTCGTCACGGCCGACCACGGTCAGGTGATGGTGGGTGATAACACCACGATGTTGCATCCCGAAGTCACACGGTTGCTCACGCACCAGTCCGGCGAGGGTCGGTTTCGTTGGTTGCACGTGAAAGGTGAGCGCATCGACGATGTCGTCGACGCAGCGCGCGCACATCACGGGCATCATGCTTGGGTGATGACACGCGACGAGTTGATCGACGGAGGATTCTTTGGCCCGCGAGTTTCCGACGTCGTGCGGCGTAGGTTTGGCGAGATTGCGGTCATGGCGAGCACTGACGTGAGCTTCGACGACCCAGCCGACAAGACCTATTTTGAACTGCAGTGTCGTCACGGCTCGCTTACCTCCGACGAGATTGACGTACCGCTTTTGGCCATCGCTGGCGGGTGAAATGTGACGCTGTGCTGGCGGATGAAACTTCATGCCGAACGCCGCACTCTGCTGATAGAACAAAGGCCACCATGGCAAGCGACACCCCCGAGCGCGGAGAACTTTTGAACGGGCTGCAACTGGGTGATGCCAACTCACTCAACGGTGATGCCAGCAACTCCGATGAGTCCGACGGTGGCTCGGAGACCGTGCAAGAGCCGGCCAAGGTCATGCGCATCGGCTCGATGATCAAGGGTCTGCTCGACGAAGTGCGTCAGATGCAACTCGATGCTCCGAGCCGCGAGCGTTTAGCGGAAATCTACGAGCGTTCGATCGTCGAGCTGGCTGGAGCCATCTCGCCCGACTTGCGCGAAGAACTGCAGACGCTTGCTCTGCCATTCAAAGAAGGAGTCGTGCCGAGCGAGGCCGAACTGCGAGTCGCCAAGGCACAGCTCGTCGGCTGGCTCGAAGGCCTCTTCCACGGCATCCAAGCCACGCTCTTTGCGCAGCAGTTGGCTGCACGGCAACAACTCGAGCAGATGCGACAGTTGCCGCCGTCGGGCAATCAGCAGCCCGATCGCCCTGGCACCTACATCTGATCAATTCCACTTCCCGCTGAGCGCCTCCGCGCCGCGCTAAGCGTCGCGATACCGCGCCGAGTGCCGCGGCTTCTCACTGAACCCTACGAATTCGCGTACATGTCTGTTCGCGCATTAAAAGCACACCATTGGCGCCGCAAGTTGCCAAGTGCGCAGACAGCCCGCTGGTACTCTCGGCAGTCCTGCCGATGTCGTCGTCCTTCACTCACCTCCACGTGCACACCGAGTTTTCGATGCTCGACGGTGCCGCACGAATCGACGAGCTCGTCGAGCGCGCAGTAGGCGACGGTCAACCGGCGATCGGCATCACCGACCACGGCAACATGTACGGAGTCCTCGACTTCTATGAAGCCTGCCGCAACGGGGGAATCACGCCCATCATCGGCACCGAGGCCTACATGGCCTACGAGTCGCGTTTCGAGCGCCCGCAGCGTCGAGGCAAACTCGATGACTCTGGCGGTGACACTGAGGCTGGGCGCAAGTTGTATTACCACCTCACGTTGTTGTGCGAAAACAACACCGGATACCGCAACCTCATCAAGCTGTCAAGCCTGGCGTTTCTCGAGGGCTACTACTACCAGCCGCGCATGGACTGGGAGATTCTCGAGCGTCACCACGACGGGCTCATCGCCACGACGGGCTGTCTGGGCGGTCACGTTCTGCAGGCGTTGCTGCGCGACAATTACGCAGAGGCCAAGCAGACGGCCGCCCGACTGCAAGAAATCTTTGGCCGCGACAACCTCTTCGTCGAGCTGCAAGACCACGGTCTTGCCGAGCAGCGCCGCACCATGGCCGACCTCATCAAAATCGCGCGAGAGATCAACGCCCCGCTGCTCGCCACCAACGACTCGCACTACGTGCACCGCCACGATGCAGAGTCGCACGACGCTTTGCTGTGCGTGCAGACCGGTTGCACGATCAACGACCCGAATCGCTTCCGCTTCGAGGGTGAGGAGCACTACTTAAAGACAGCTGCGGAGATGCGCCAGCTCTTCGCTGAGACACCCGACGCTTGCGACAACACACTGTGGATCGCCGAGCGTGCAAACACTTCAATCGAGTTCGGCAAGTACGTATTGCCGGACTTCCCGATTCCGGCCGGGTTCAAAGACGATCGCGCATACCTCGAGCACCTCGCCCGCGAAGGCGCAAAAGAGCGCTGGGGCGAAAAGGTACCCAAAGAAGTAGTCGAGCGCATCGCCTACGAACTCAAGATCATCTGCGACATGGGGTTTGCGTCGTACTTCCTCATCGTGTGGGACCTCATCCGCCATGCTCGCGAGAACGGCATCCGCGTCGGACCGGGCCGCGGTTCTGCAGCTGGTTGCGCAGTCGCATATGCGTTGCGCATCACCGATCTCGACCCAGTGAAGTACGACCTGCTCTTTGAGCGCTTCCTCAACCCCGACCGAGTGTCGATGCCCGACATCGACATGGACTTCGACTCCCGCTACCGCGA
>JBMTYA010000152.1:0-3677 GCA_049454015.1 Ilumatobacteraceae bacterium
TGTCGCGCACGGCTGAACGACGGTCGATCACCTCGATGGGGCCTGTGCAGGCGGGGGCGTTGCGCTTCTGGCGGCCCGGGTTCTCATTGACTGCTTCGGCGCTACGCGGATAGTCGACCAAGTCTTGGAAGTGGTAGTTGCGCACGCTCTCGCCGTTGAAGCCAGAGAGCCGGTCTTTCACGTAGGTGGCGTACGAGGGCTTGGTCATCTCGCCGTCGTTGATGACGGTGACACCTGCTTCCACCTGTTTGCGAACGATCTCGTCGATGGCTGTATGGAATCGCGCTTCCAGGGCTGACTGGTCGACGGGCACACCGTCACCGAGTGCCCACATCGTCTTGATGAGGTCGTCGGGGCGGGGGAGGCTCCCGGTGTGGGTGCTGGCAATCGTGCGGGCCATCGTCGGGCTCAGGCGTTTGTGTTTGCTGCGTCTTTGAGGGTGTAGCCGGCTTCTTCGACGGCGCGGCGCAGGAGAGCGTCGTCGATCGGCGAGTCCGACTCGATGGTCGCCGACTTCTGCTCGAGTGACACACTGACGCGTTTCACCCCAGCGACCCCCTCAATGGCCTCCGTCACATGGCGTACGCAGTTGCCACAGCTCATGCCTTCAATAGTCTTCGTCATCGTGGTCATGAAGCGCACCCTAGCCTCGCTCGTCGTCACGGCGAGCATCGTGTTGCTCGCCGCATGCGGGGGTGGCGACGCTGATTCTGGGGCCACCTCTGGGGCCGACGCAGACGACGTGATGTTCGTGCAAGGCATGATTCCGCATCACCAGCAAGCCGTCGATATGAGCACACTGGCGCTTGACGGCCGCGCTGGGGATGCCGTGGTGGAACTGGCAGGCCGCATCACCGCTGCACAAGACGAGGAGATCGCCAGGATGCGCGGCATGCTCGCGCGGTGGGGAGTCGAAGAAGACGAACACGCCATGCACCGCTCGGGTGATCATTCGTCGATGATGGGCATGCTGACCGAAGAGCAACTCGATGGTCTGGCGGATCTCTCAGGCGGCGAGTTCGACCGGGCGTGGCTCGAAGCGATGATTATGCACCACGAGGGGGCAATCGCGATGGCTGAGGCGGTCTTGGCAGATGGCGTCGACGAAGATGTACGCGCTCTTGCCTCCGCGATTGTTGCGGCTCAGCGCGCCGAAATTGCCGAGATGCAGGCGCTGCTCGACGCCTGACGCGAGTCAGCCTGGCGGGCTATGCCCGCATCACATGGCGAACGCGGTCAGGCTGGCGGGATGAGCGCGCCGGTGAACACCTGCCAAGCGAGTGCCGATTTTGCGACGAAACTCAGCACGATGTAGGTGCGTTCTCCGACGAGATAGTCAGAGAACCTGCCCTTGGCGCGGTACTGCAACCACTGCACGATGGCAAAGATGTTGAAGAAGATAAAGAGCGACACCACGATGCCGTAGACAAAGCCCGGCACCTCGGTGTTGGGCGGCCCGTTGGGCGAGAACAGGTTGATCACAACAGCAATCCACGGCACAATGCCGGCGATGCAGCCGAACCAGAACGGCAGCAAGTCGCCGTCACCGGGTGTCGCGTAGCGCTCTTGCAGCCAGCCGAAGAGAATCATGCTCATGTTTACGCCGAACACGGAGAGCAAGGCGACGTAATCGGCGACGCCGTTCAACTGCATGATGAGCACGATCATGATTGACGACGACACCGAATACTCCACCCAGCGGAACACGTTGATGTGCTTGCCGAGCCCAGCTGCGTAACGCGGGAAACCGACGGGGGAGGCGACCAAGAAGTGGAAGAACGCCGACAGCGCCATGAACGCCGCGACCATGTAGGAGATGTTCAGCCCGAAGAGATCGACGGGGTCAGAGAAGTTGCCAGTGCCGGGCGCCTCGGAGAGGTACGTCGCTTTCACTGGAAGCGAGACGTCGGTAGCGAGTGCCAGGATTGCAATTAGCGACGCGAGGTGCAGCACCCCGGCGAAGATGTTCAACATGCGCAGTTTGGTGATGCGTGAGTCCATGCGCCCAGAGTACGGCACCTCTGTTGGCAGCTCATGACCACGTCGCACTGATTAGGGTTCAGCCGTGGTGAGCGTCGACGATCACGGGCGGCCAGAGCCCGAACCCGCGGTCGGTGAACTTGAAACGTTGCTCGGATATCTCGAGTTCCATCGCGCGACGCTCGAGTGGAAGACGCGTGGTCTCAGTGCCGAACAGTTGCGTCGCACTACCGCCGCGAGCTCGATGACCCTCGGCGGTCTGCTCATGCACATGGCGTACGTCGAAGACCATTGGTTCATCGGTGTGCTGCACGATCGCGAACGCATGCCACCCTGGTCGACGGTCGACTGGAAGGCGACCCCCGATTGGGAGTGGGATGCGTCGCACGTCATGTCGGGCGATGAAATGCGCGCGCAGTGGAACACCTCGGTTGAGCGGTGCCGTGTGGCGCTCGAGGAGGCGTTGGTCGCGGCTGGAGCTCGGGCTACTGGCACTCAGGCGGCTGATGCCACGGCCGACCCCATGGGATTTCTTGCCAAGCGGGCGTTCCCCAGTGGCGAACGCCCGTCGTTGCGCTGGATCTTGGTGCACATGATCGAGGAGTACGCACGGCACAACGGCCACGCCGACTTGCTGCGAGAAGCCGTCGACGGCGAGACAGGGGAGTAGCGCGTACGGCGCTGCCGTCGGTTAGTCGACAGTGCCGTAGGCACCGGCGCGACCTGCTACGCCGCGGGAGGACACCTCGGCAACCGACTCGTCGAGGTCGCGGAGGAAGTCTTTATAGGTCGTCGCGTGTACCGCATTGACCGTGAGGTGAATTGACGGGGGAGGCTGCTGGCGGTCGACGTACCACCCGCGCGTCGCGAGGGAATCGGCGACGGCGAAGATGTCGACATCGCCGGAGGCGTGTGCGGCCGACGTGTTGTGAGCGGCAGCTCCGATGCACACCAGCGTGGTGTCGGGCTCAGCACGCAGCGTGAGCAGAGGGTGCGCACGAACGTGGGCGGCGATCGCCATGGCAGTGTCGCGAGCCTCGCGAGTGACCCGAAGGTATCCGTCGTCACCGAGATGGTGCAGCACGGCCCACGCCGCAGCGATCGGGCCACCCGACTTCGTGCCGAGCATGCCCGACGAACCGTAAAGACCGCCGAGCCAATTGTCGGTGACGAATGCCTGGTGCGAGCGCAGTTCGCCAGTTCGATACATGATGACCGATGCACCTTTGGCTGCGTAACCGAACTTATGCAAGTCGACGCTGATTGATGTCACGCCATCGACTTCGAAATTCCACGATGGCAGGCTCACCCCAAGGCGCGCGAGGTAGGGAAGCGTGACCCCGCCCATGCACGCGTCGACGTGACAGTTCACTCTGCGCTCAAGCGCGACAGCAGCAACTTCGCCGACTGGGTCGACGACACCTTGCGGATACTGCGGGGCAGAGGCGACCAACATGACGGTCTGATCGTCGACCGCCCGCGCCATCGCTGCGGCATCGGCCCGCCAGTCGTCACGCACCGCCACACGGCGCATCTCCACGCCGAAGTACGCACCTGCCTTTTCGAACGCCGCATGGGCGGAGGTGGGCAGCACCACGTTTGGGCGGGTTTTGTCGTGACGAAATTGGTCGCGGGCAGCCTTCACCGCCATGAGGATGCTCTCCGTGCCGCCGCTCGAGAAAAATCCGCGAGCCGAC
>JBMTYA010000153.1:0-3606 GCA_049454015.1 Ilumatobacteraceae bacterium
GCGCCTTGAAGGTTGGCGCCGACGAGTGAGGCTCCGGAGAGGTTTGCGCCTTCGAGATTCGCATAACTGAGGTTTCGGCCGTCGAGGCGATCGCCGCTGAAATCAACGCCGCGAAGGTCGCATCCAGAGAGGTCGGGGCCTTTACAGACGTTTGAGGAGAACGTCGAACATGCAGAGAGCAACACTGCACACAAGACTGCAAGTCGCCGCACGCATCAAGTGTAAAAGCGGCTACGGGTGCGACGTGGCGACACTTCACGTGCCGTGGCGACATTTGACGTGGCGTAGCAACTCGTGGGGTGCGGGGTGATTGCCGAGTGGGTACGCCACACTTGAAGACGTGAGAACGACGCTGTACGACGCGACGCGCGAACAGATCGGCGAGGTTCTCAAAGGCGAGCCGTCCTACCGAATCGACCAAACATGGAAAGGGCTCTACGAGTCGTTTGCCGAGCCCGAGAACATCACCACACTTGCTGCGGCGCTGCGCAAACGGCTTGGCGAAGAGCTTCCGACTGCGTTGGTGCCGGTGCGAGAGAGCGTGAGCGACAAGGGCGACACCGTGAAGTTCTTGTGGCATCTTGCTGACGGAAATCATCCGATTGAAACTGTGCTCATGCACTACGCAGACCGCGCCACCGTGTGTGTGAGCACACAGGCCGGTTGTGCGATGGCGTGCGGGTTCTGCGCGACAGGCCAGGCAGGGTTCAACCGCCAACTCACCGTCGGCGAGATCGTGGAACAAGTGGTGCGCGCAGCACGGCACGCCAAGAAGCGCAAGCAGCGTGTGGCGAACATCGTGTTCATGGGCATGGGCGAACCGCTCGCGAATGAGCCCGCGGTGTGGGGCGCGATCGAGCGACTACACCACGACATCGGCATCTCGGCGCGGCACCTCACGGTGTCAACCGTGGGCATCGTGCCGGGCATCCGCACACTGGCGACGCGTCCGCTACCGGTGAACCTTGCGGTGTCGATGCACGCGGCACGCAACGACCTTCGCGACGAACTCGTGCCGATCAACAAGCGCTACCCCATCGAAGATCTCATCGACGCGTGCCGCGACTATCTAAAAGTGCGCAACCGCCGCATCAGTTTTGAGTGGGCGCTGATCGCAGGGGTAAACGACACTTCGCGCGATGCAAGCGAGCTTGCGAAACTCACCACCAAGCTGCGACCTTCGGCGCACGTGAATCTGATTCCGCTGAATCCGACACCCGGGTTTCCGACCCGGGGAACCGACGCGCAGGGCGTGCGGCGATTCGCCAAGCGACTGCAAGACCTCGGTGTCAACGCGACGGTGCGGCGCAACCGCGGCACCGACATCGATGCGGCGTGCGGGCAGTTGGCGGCGGGTCAGCCAGTGGTGCTGACGGCGCGACGCAACGTCTAGCTAGAGGCGGAACACCAACTCGCGACGCAAGGTCTAGCCCGCAAGGAGCGCGGAGAGGCGTCGGCGTCCTTCGTTTATCTGCTGCTGCAAGATCGACTCGACGACGGAAGCAAAGAATCGCCCGTCGTAGGAGAGATGCATCGTGAGCTCGGTAGTGGGATTCATTTCGCCAGTCGCGGCGGACGCCGAAGCGGTGGTGGCTGACGCAACGACCACTTCGAGGCGCCACTGCGCGTGTGAACGGCCATCGAGTTCGCGTCGTTCAAACACGATGCGGGCGTGCGATTGGGCGGTGGCTCGAGGCGCTGAAGCACCCGCATCCATCACGGTGCGCACCATGCGGAGACGCTTTGATCGCGCGAATGGGCCGACGCGCGCGCGAAGCTCCACCGACCATGCGGCAGGCTCACTACCCGGCTCGGGTACGGCATTGTGCACGAGCGGCATCCACTGCGTGTAACGGTCGAGTTCGCACACGTGTGAGAGCACTTGGTCGACGCTCGCGGTGGTGCGCAGATTGGCGCTGAGTTCCATGATGTGCCCCGAGGGGCTATTCGACGTGGTCGCCCTGGTTGAAGTCGTCGATGTGTTCGCCTTGCGGGATCGAATCCGTGTCGCTCGCTCGTGCAGGGCGCTCGATGGGCTTGGTCTGGCTGTTGAAGGCGCGACGCAGGAGGCGACCCGTCGCATTCAGCACGCCGCCGACGTCGCTCGTTCGGTCGAAACGCGGTTCATACTTCGGCTCGTCGCTAGATGGTGCTGCGTCAGTGTCGTCGAGCAAGGTCGACTCAACCGAAGGACTGGTGGTCTCGATGAATGCGGGTTCCGCGACCGGCTCCGCGACCGGCTCTGCGACCGGCTCTGCCGCACGCGGTGCCGGTGGCGCAAGCGGAATCGTCGGGTCGAATAACCCAGGGCCGTCATACCGCTTGACCGGGGCAACAGTCTCGCGAGCGGTGCGGCGGGGCACGCTTGAGGTTTTGTTGCCCGACGTGCGGGGCTGTTTAGGTGAGGTCTTAGCAGCGGGTAAAGACTTTGCGGCAGGTGCAGGGGTCGTGGGCTTGGTGGCTGGTTTTGCAGCAGCCTTCGACTTTGCAAGCGGAGTGATGCGTGCGCCGGTCGCCGGGCGCGGCGCGTTAAACAATCGCGGTGATCGTTCACGCCGGTCGTCGAAGCTCCAGCCACGCGGCAGAGTGAGGCGCGAAGCGTGGTCGACACACAGCGCGTTGAGATGGCGAGCGTCGTCAGAGTCAAAGTTCTCGAGCCACACAACACAAGCAACTCGGTCAATTCCGTAGGCGACGTCTGCAGGCTCGCTGCATCCGAGCTTTTCGCAACTGCGACTCACGGCTACAACAGTAGGGAGCGCCTCGTGACGAGTGTGGAACCTGCCGGCACACGCAGCATGACGTTGACAACGACTACGACTTGGTGGGCGATGCGGGCCTCGATCCCACGACTTCTACGATGTGAACGTAGCGCTCTTCCGACTGAGCTAATCGCCCTTGTTGGCTTTCCAGATTATCGGCTCTCGGGCAGGCGTAGATTTGACTGCGTGGCGAACAAAAAGGTGGGTCAACCGAAGCATCGTTCGGGCAAACCAGCTCGCCCGTCGCGTAGACCTGATTCTCGTCAGGAGTTGCTCGATGTGGCGCTTCGTATCATCGCTGAACGCGGTATTGATGCGTTACGGATTGAGGATGTCTGCGAAGCAGTCGGGGTGACCAAGGGTTCGTTGTATTGGCATTTTCAGGATCGCCAGGGTCTTGTGCACGCTGCGATGGTCGAGCAGCTGCGACGGTTGTCGGAAGCACAGCTGGAGTCACTCGATGAAGCCATCGACACTGCCGCCAGCCGGGACGAATACCTGCTCAAAATCGCGGGATCCCTCGTTGACCCGTTCGACGCTCGACAAGCAGAGGCACGCTGGCAGCGGTGGGAAATGCTGGCTATCGCGCGCCGCGACCCCGAACTGAACGCGATGATGACTCAAATTCAGCGCCGCCACCAGCAGTATCTGACCGGCATTGCCATCAAAGCCAAAGAACGCGGCATTCTGCGCCACGACGCCGAACCCGCCGCAGTCGCTGCAGCGATCACCGCCATCGGACTCGGATCCAACCACCTGTCATACCTCGGCAACGAAGGCCCCACGCGGGAAGCATGGAATGGCCTGCTCTTTACGATGATCGATATGTTGTTCCCTCCCAAGT
>JBMTYA010000154.1:0-3575 GCA_049454015.1 Ilumatobacteraceae bacterium
AATGAATCTGGCGCGCTCGGAGGGACTCGAACCCCCAACCCTCTGATCCGAAGTCCACGACGGGGCGAGTCATTCAACCTTGGCGATCGTCGGCACGCGTCGCCGCCCTGCTGGTGTGGGTTTTCTCCATTGTCTACGCCATAGGGAATTTAAAGTTTGTAAACCGGAGGGCTCGTAAATCCTGGGTTTCGTGAGGGAAGGGTCGGTTACAGGCACGTAATTTGAATATTGCATCTTCCAACGGCTGACGACTAATCTTCGATTAACAAATGATCTAGGGGGTCATACACATGAATATCAGAAGAGTGTTCGGATTGACGCTGATGCCGGTGTCATGCTCGCTCATTGCCATCAGCTCGGTCGCAGGTGGAATTGCTTCAGCAGTAGATAACGACATCTCTGGTGATGAAGCCGCGATTAACCAGGCTGCATCTGCGAGCGTTGCTACTGAGGAGGTTTGCACGTGGTGGGTTGCAAACATGCCAGCGAATGCGACCATGACTGCTGTTGCCCCGGGCAGTGGCAACAACTCCGCTGGTGAAGATGAGTACGACGGTACGACATTCGACATGGCGAAAGTGGAGTCTTCGGACATGCAGGTTTACACTTCCGGCAATCTTGGTGAAGGAACTGCCACCTCGAATACCGAATGCACGTTCTACGCTGCCAAGAAAGGCATCGCGATTACGCACACGTTGAGCGGTATTGCGTTTACCGCGAGCTACTACAATTCAGGCACTAGCGGTGCCACGACCGCGGATACGGCGATGGATTTTGACCTGTCCTCCAGTCTGCCATTCACGGTGGATGGCACGAAGACCACATGTTTCACTGCGGCAGATGCCGATGAGGCGGATGATGGTTGGACGCAGGCGGACAGCACTTTGTATTCGACAACTGCTACAGGATCAACAAATGTGTTCCTGACGCTGCCGTACGCATCAACAGCGGCGGTCAACACGACCAGCTCGAGTGACCGTTGCGATACTTCGATAACGTTCGCAGTCACGGTTCCCGGTGACATGACCCCGAGTCAAGCCGGTAAGACGTACGTCTGGTCAGGTCCAAACCTCGTCAATACCATCACACTTCCAACCAGCTGATCCGGGAGCAATCAACGTTTCTGAGGGTCTCGGCACACTCCAGTTAGGTGTGCCGAGACCCTAGACGTCTGTAGGGAAGCGAGCCCTACGCCGCTTGAATTGAACTGTGCGAGGTGGTAGCAAGACTGCGGTTGGCTTGGTTGCCCTCATGGTTGCATCGCTCCTAATTCCGGGCCACCGAGCATCGGCTGACGGCGACGATCTCGGTGCTGGACTTACGGTGATCCCTACGAGCGATGGCACGGATGCCGATCTCGGCGGCAACAATCGACTGTGGTTCAACTCGGCTCCCGGAGGAGCCGCAACTCGTAAATTCGTGCTCACTTCCCAGTCGCTCGTTGAGCAATCGGTAAGTCTTGAAATTCTCAACTTGCTGGTGGTCGACGGAACGGCGCAGATTGATCCCGGTGGAACGAGTGCGATCAAAGACTGGGTGAGCTTTGACCCACCAACGGCAGTTCTGCCACCTCAAGGAAACCTCGAGGTCACCATGAGCATCGAAGTGCCAAACGACGCCGAAACTGGTCAATATCGTGCCTATCTGCGGGTGGGTTTGTCACTCGCGGGTGAGGCGAGCCCCGACTCGGCAGTGCAAGGTCCGGCGGCGGTGGTTAAGAATGTCTTGGCCTTTGCTCAAGATATCTGGCTCGGTGTGGGAGCCTCAGATGGAGAACCTCTCACCACCAACTTTGAGATCGACGGGGTCCAGGGAATACTCGACGCCGCTACGGGCAACAAATTCTTGCGCATCCGGTTCTCGAATGTGGGACAAACCCCCGTCGGAATTGAGGGAACTGTGGAGCTTCGAAATCAAGACTTCGACAATCTGAATATCGGACCTCTCAACTACAACACTGGTGAGATTCTGCCCGGGGCCCGCGGCTTTGTCGATGTCGAACTCGACCAGGACACCATTGAAGGACGCTGGCAGGTTCTCGTTCGAGCACTTCAAGGTCAAATCCTGAAGACCGAGATTTTTGAAGAAGATCTTCGGTTCACGACTTCCGGGTCTGAGTCATCAACTCGAAATCTGATTGTACGTATTGGCATCTTTCTCCTCGGCGCAGTGCTCCTCTTCCTTAGCACGCGGCTATTGCGCGGCAGCAACAACAACAAGCGGAACAAGAAGCGCACCCCTTCGTCGGGCGCTTCGACATTGGCAAAAGCCATCGATCCGCCGCCACTGCTACCAAGTACCAACGCACCAGAAGGTGAAAGAGGTAATCAGAGTGACGCCGAAAATGTCACCGATGACCTCCGAAGTAATTTCGCTCAAGCAGAAAGTCAAACAAAAGACGTAACCAGCACGCCACCTGACCCCTCGCCACGAGACGAGCGATCCGAGTCCACCACTGTCGTAACAGTCCATGTAATTGGTGCAGTTCGCGCTCCAGGCGTGTATGAATTGCCACTCGGATCGCGTGTGAACGATGCGGTTGAACGCGCGGGAGGGCCATCGATTGTGGCAGATCTCTCGGGCACCAATCTCGCCCGCAAACTCGTGGACGGGGAGCAAGTCAACATCCCCAAACGCGTGGTGGGCGTTCGAGAGAATCAACCAATCGCAACGCCGGAGATTCTTGACTTGAATCTGGCGAGTGCAGAGCAGCTTGCCGGACTACCGGGTATTGGCATGGATCTAGCCAAAGCGATTGTCGCGCACCGACGTCGAATTGGGCAGTTCGCCAACGTAAATCAGTTACTTGATGTAAAGGGAATTGGCGAGCGCAAATTTGCTGCGATCAAGGGACGCCTTCGGACTTAAGCCCGTACATTGGTAGAGGCGGTGTTGGCGCGCTCGGAGGGACTCGAACCCCCAGCCCACTGATCCGAAGAAGTCCGAGGGAGGATTCCGCGGGGTGCAGGAGGACTTGGGGAGTTCAGTTTTATTGAGATTCTGAGTGTTTGGAGGGTGTGTGAGGGTCTGGAAGTTCCTCACGGTTTACTGACTTCGCTACTGACGTGGTTCATATCGTCAGACGCTCTCACACGCACCGTGTGTCGGCAGGTCTTAGCAACATCCATCTGACCAATGGACGATTAGGTGGGTAGTGGCGTTTATAGCCTGATTTTGGGACCAAGACCCACGATGATGCTTCCCGTAGGTCACCAACCCGCGACCAGACGGAGCCTCGTCTTGTTTGCCGCACTTATGGTTACCCTCTCCATCGTTTATCCATTTGGAACTCTCACGTCACGTGTTGCAAATGCCGATGAACTACTTACAAACGCAGTTCTCGAGGGAACAGAGGGATGGACCTCATCAACCGGCTGGCAGACCTGTAGCGACAGCTTGGGAACGCTGCCATGCAACGATGGCACTCAGATCATCTTCACTCAGACCACTCGCGGTGTCACTCAGTGCGTCAATATTGCAAACATCACCGATTACTCATCAATCACAGCGTCTGTAGATGCGGCCCAGTACCGGGGCACAACAGCGACTGATGTTGTCACCGTGACACTGTTTCT
>JBMTYA010000155.1:0-3571 GCA_049454015.1 Ilumatobacteraceae bacterium
TCGGTGCGGGTGTCGCTCGTTGCGACGGTCGTTGCTGCTCTTGTCGGTGTCGCACTTGCGTATCTGCTCGCCAAATGGCATTCGCGATGGTCAGGTCTCGTCGAGGCGCTTGTGACACTGCCGATTGTGCTGCCGCCGACGGTGCTCGGTTACTACCTGCTCACGCTGCTTGGTGCGAGGTCGGCGCTCGGAGAGGCGTGGGAGTCAACGTTCGGTGAGCCGATCGTTTTCACTCAGACCGGTGCAGTCATGGCAGCGACGGTGTCAGCTCTGCCTTTCGTCGTGCGTGCCGCTCGTGCGGCGATTAGCAACGTTGATCCGCGCGTCGAGGAGAGCGCTCGCGTGATGGGGCTCTCCGAGGCACGAGTAGCTCTCAGAGTCACGCTGCCTCTTGCGTCGCGAGGTATTGGTGCTGGTGTGGCGCTTGGCTTCGCGCGTGCGCTTGGAGACTTCGGGGCGACCGTCATGGTGGCTGGCAACATCCCAGGCCAAACTCAGACGTTGCCAATAGCGGTGTACGACGCAGTACAGGCTGGCGATGATGCGGCTGCTCGCACCGGCTCACTCGTTTTGGGGGCAATTGCTGTTGTCGTGCTCCTGCTTATCACTCAGGTATTTGCGAGGCGCCCGTGACATCAGATGCTGAGGCGACCGAAACGGTGCATTCAACCATGCTCTCCGTCGATGTGTGCGTTGAAGTGCGCGACTTCACTGTTGAAGCACGGCTCTCGGCCGTTGCTGGCTTCACGGCACTGGTTGGCCCGTCTGGTTCTGGGAAGAGCCTCACGCTCGCCGCCGTTGCCGGCACCATCAGGCCAGTAGTCGGACGCATTCGTCACGGCGACCGTGTCTTTGCCGACGTCGCAGCAGGTGTGCATCTTCGTTCGCAAGAGCGCCGAATCGGCATGGTGTTCCAGCACGCCGCCTTGTTAGACCATCTCTCGCCGCTCGACAACGTGATGCTCGCAGTTCGCGAAGGCGATCGCGCCGAACGACGGCAGCGAGCGTCATCCTTGCTCGAACGAGTCGGCGCATCTCATCGTGCAGCTTCGCGAACACGCACGTTGTCGGGAGGTGAGCGTCAACGCGTGGCTCTCGCGCGAGCCATGGCGGGTGATCCACAGATCTTGCTCTTGGATGAGCCGTTCAGTTCGCTTGATGCAGCAACACGCGAGCACATGCGCGCACTCGTTCGCGAGTTGGTCGACGAGCGAAAGATTATTGCTCTGTTGGTGACTCACGACGCGGGCGACGTTGCGGTGCTGGGCGACCGAGTCGTGCAGTACGAGCCGGGCCGGACCGTCTAGGCAGCGGGACAAACCCGCTCGTGCGCGCCATGTATTCGGCATAACCAGGCTTGCGCTTGGCGAGCAGTCGGTCGAGCATCGCAGCGCCTGACACCCGTACGAGCAGTACGGTCATGACCGCCGCGCCAAGAAATGCCCAGGCTCCGGCACCCTGCACTGAGCCGACAATCGCAAGCCCCCACCACACGAGGCAGTCGCCGAAGTAGTTCGGGTGGCGCGTGAGAGCCCACAAGCCCTGGTCCATGATTTGATCCGCATTGCGCGGGTCGCGCTTGAAGCGTGCAAGCTGAGCGTCGCCGACCGCTTCGAAGTAGAGACCGACTGCCCAGACGATGAAACCGAACAACGCGATGAAACCAGCCCCTGCGTCGGTATCGCGCTGACCGAGGCTCACGGGCAGCGAGACCACAAACATGAGAGCACCTTGCAAACCGAACACCGTGTACAGGCTGACCAGTGCGAATCGATCGCCGTGCTTGCGTCTCATCGCGCGGTAGCGGAAGTCTTCGCCTTTGCCCAGGTTTCGTCGGGCGAGATACCCCGTGAGTCGCAAGCCCCAGACCGTGCACATGATGACGAGTAGCCAGTTGCCAGAACCAGAAGCCCCGCTCACGAATTTGGATGCCCATGCGACGAGCACGAACCCGAGGCCCCACGCGATGTCGACGATCGAAGCATCGCGACGCAATAGCGATACCGACCACGTGGCGAGCATTAGACAGGCGATAGTGACGATCGACGCCGTCAGCACAGTGGAGACCTCGGTCACGCAACGAGCGTAGGTCTTGCCTCCGGCTCGGCGGCGGATGTTGAACGCCGCGTTGCGGTAAGTGACATCTGATGCGAGCCTTGAACGGTGCTTCAGGTTCGAGACCTTTGTGTAGAGGTCGGTGCGCGTCTTGTGGTGAAAGACGCATCGTTCAGCGTGATGCCCCGCGACAAAGTGGGGCTCGTCGGTCGCAATGGTGCGGGCAAGACAAGCCTTTTCAAGGTGCTCGGCGGTGCGAGCGAACCGAAATCCGGCATCATCAAGCGAGGCGGAGCATTCGGCTATCTACCGCAAGATCCGCGCATCGCGGGTGCCTTCGACGGACGTACTGCCGTGTCGCACATCCTGTCGTCGCGCGGCATCGACGAAGACCTCGTCCGGCTGGAGAAACTGCGTATTGCCATGGAAGAACGCGCCGATGCGCAGAACATTGCCCGCTTCGCCAAAGCCCAAGAGGATTTTGAACGCAAAGGTGGTTACGCAGCAAACAGTGAGGCTCGAGCAATCGCGGCTGGGCTCGGCCTCAAGCCAGACCGTCTCGACCTGCAACTCGGTGTGCTCTCAGGCGGCGAGCGCCGTCGCGTGGAGCTCGGACGCATCTTGTACGGAGGTAGCGACACGCTGCTGCTCGACGAGCCCACCAACCACCTCGACATCGATGCCAAAACATGGATGCTTGATTTCTTGCGCAACTACAAAGGTGCGTTATTGGTGATTAGCCACGACCTAGAACTGCTTGACGAGGCCATCACTCGCGTGCTGCATCTTGACCGCCCCGACGAAGCCGACACCGGACAGATCATCGAGTATCGCGGTACCTATTCGCAGTATCTCCGGGCGAGAGAAGCTGACGAGATTCGCGCATCGAAGATGGCCGCCCAACAGTCGAAGGAGATCGACCGATTGCAGCGCGTGGTTGACCGGTTTGGCGCAAAGGCATCGAAGGCGGCAATGGCGCGCAGCATTGAAAAACGTATCGATCGTCTTGACGCCGAGCGTGTTCATGCCCCGCGCGTTAAGCGCACGCTTGCGGTGAAGTTTCCCGAAGCGCCGAGCTGCGGTGAGACGGTGCTCGTAGCCAACGGCCTTCGCAAGAGTTACGGCGGGCCCGACGTCTTCCACGACGTGTGTTTCGACCTCGGTCGGGGCGAGCGCCTGCTCGTGCTCGGCTTGAACGGCGCGGGCAAAACGTCGTTGCTGCGAATTCTCGCAGGGGAGTCAAAGGCCGACGACGGAGACTTTTCGTTTGGCTACCAGGTGCAGCCCGGCTACTACGCCCAGGAGCACGACAACCTTGTCGCAGAACGTTCGCTCATCGATCACATGCGAGACATGGCTCCTGCGCGACTCGGCCTCACCGAAACACAGCTGCGTGGCATGCTCGGGTCGTTCGGGTTGTCGGGCGACAAGGTGTTCCAAGAATCATCGACGCTCTCTGGCGGTGAAAAGACCAAGCTCGCCCTCGCAATGTTGATGGTCGGTCGCAACAACTTGT
>JBMTYA010000156.1:0-3568 GCA_049454015.1 Ilumatobacteraceae bacterium
GATGCAACTTGGGCTGCGATATCGACGACGGTGCGGCGGGTCACCGGCTCACTCCTCGAAACCGATGATCGGCGGCACGCGGAAACGCCCATCTTGTGCTGCAGGTGCGCTGCCGAGCACTTCGTCGCGGTCGAGCGAAAGCTGCTCCACGTCGTCGCGCAGCACGTTGGTGAGCGGAATCGGCTGGTTCATCGGCTCGACGTTCGACAAGTCAAGTGCGTCAACATCACGGAAGTGGTCGAGCATGCCGGCCAACTGGGTGGTCATGCGGTCGACTTCTGCCTCGGTGAGGTCGAGCCGGGCAAGGCGCGCAACTTTGGCAACGGTCTCGCGAGAAATCGGCTCGGGCACGGGTTCAAATGCTACGAGCGAGCGAACGGTCGTGAGTCGGTTACGAGCGAACGGCCGTGAGCCGATTATGAGCGCACGTGCACGAGCATGCCCGACTCGGGCCACATACTCGGTGGCTGCAATCCGACCACTGCGAGTTCTCGCCCTGTGCAGGTGACCGACGATGTCATCCATTCCGGCTGTGTGTGGCCGATACCGCCGGCATTGCCGAGCAGCAGATGCGTGACGGTGTAGGTGCGTTCGGGAACGAGCCCAGGGATGCGCCAGCGAGGAACAACCAGCCATGGCGACGTCTGCAGTTGAACGTAGGCAAGAAGTGCTTCGCTGCGGTCGGTTGAGTACACGCCATGCGCGAGCGCGGTCTCGTCGTCGAGGTCAAAGCGAACCGCATCGCCTGAGTGCAGGAGCGAACGATGTTGTTTGTGCAAGGCAATCGCATCTCGCAACACTGTGCGGTCGTGGTCGTCAAGTTTCTGCGGGTCGCACTCCACACCTATCCAGCCAAAGAGTGCGGTGAGAGCGCGCAGTTCGATGCTCTGCGACCGACCGGTTGTGTGCGACTTCTTCGCGCCGACGTGCATGCCGAGCATCTCGTTGGGCACCCACATGCCCGTGCCGCGCTGGATGTGTTGGCGCTCAAGCGGGTCGTTGCAGTCGCTCGTCCACACGCGCACGGCACGCGACAACACCGCGTGGTCGATGCGACCGCCGCCCGATGCGCACGACTCGAACTCCACCCGAGGGTGCGCCGCTCGCAGCGAATCGAGTAGACGGTAGAACGCAAACGTCTGGCGACGCGCTCCTGCTGCCCCATCGGCTGCACTCGCATGGATGAGTGGTCGGTTCATATCCCACTTCACGAACGCAATGTCGTGGTCGCGCAGCAACGCGTCGAGTTGGGCATACACGTGCGCGAACGCATCACTGTTAGTGAGGTCGAGCAACAACTGGTGTCGCGCCATCACTGGCTCGTATCCGACCGCATGCAGCAACCAGTCGGGGTGTGCACGTGCGACGTCACTGTCGAGGTTCACCATCTCGGGTTCGATCCAGATGCCGAAGTCCATTCCGCGCGACTGCACGTGCGCGATGAGCGGAGCAAGGCCCTGCGGATAAACGGCGGGTGACACGACCCAATCGCCAAGGCCGGCACGATCGTTTCTGCGGGCCCCGAACCAACCGTCGTCGAGCACGAAGCGCTCGATGCCGATCTCGGCAGCGGCATCGGCGAGTGCGCACAACTTGGCGGTGTCGTGGTCAAAGTACGTCGCCTCCCACGTGTTGAGCAACACCTTGCGCACAGCGGGTGGGTTTGCTTGCTCACTCGGCCACGACGCACCAGTCGTCGGCGACTTCGTGCCGCGAGCATGACGGTGCATCACCCATGAGGCTGAATTGAAACCCTCAGAACCGTAAGCACCGACCACGACGGGCGTGGCATACGAAGCACCTGGGTCGAGACACACTTCGCCGGGCATCAGCAATTCGCCGAGTTGCGCGTATCGACGGCCATCAGGCATCACTTCTGCGAGCAGTGCGTGATTTCCGCTCCATGCGAGGTGCGCACCCCACACTTCGCCAGACCACTCGCTTGCGTCTGTGGTGCTTAACCAGAATGTCGGCGGGTATTCGTGCGAGGTACGACCGGTGCGGTTCTCCACCGACCATGCACCGTGGTCGATGGTCTGGCGGTGCGTCGCAGACTCCCGCGACCAGCGACCCGAGTACGTGGTGAGATCTCGCGCACTCGACGGAACCGGCAGCGACACGGTGAGTGCGTCAAGCAAGAAGCGCGAGTCACCCTCGTTGGTGACCGACGCCGACACGCACAAAGCACCGGTCTCCTCGAGCACGATCTGCGTGTCGAGGCGCAGTTTTGCGATGTCATCACGCGAACTAGTGGAAACTGAACGTGCAGTGGTTTGCACCTCGCATGTAGTGAACCGTGGTGCCCAGTCGCGCCCGCCCGGGCGATGCCCTTGCAGACCGGGTCGTGCGAGCGAACCTAACGAGTGCTGCGGCACGATTTGCAACGCTGGTACAACGTCGAGCGAACCATGTGTCGTCGGGCGCGAGATCATCGCCGCGAGCCGCTGCGCATCGGGAGACTCGAGTCGAGCACCCCAATGCACGATTGCCGGCACGCCACCAGACACGTCGACAACGACGGAGACACCGTCGTGCACCAAGTGCACCATCTGACTCACCCTTTCGTGGAGCCGAGCGTCAACCCTGAGACGAACTGGCGGCGCAGCACGAAGAACACGATGAGCGTCGGCAGGGCCGCGATCATTGCGCCCGCGGCAAGCAGGTTGTAGTCGGTCACGAACTCTCCAGTCAATCGCCCGAGCGCAGAAGTAATCGGGCGCTTACGGTCAGTCGACATGAGCACGAGTGCCCAGAAAAAATCGTTGTAGATCCAGGTCGTCATCAGCACCGCCAACGATGCGAGCGGCGGGCGCAACAATGGCAGCATCACGTTCCAGTAGTGGCGGAAGACCGAGGCTCCGTCGACGAGTGCCGACTCGGAGATTTCCTTTGGGATTGTCTTCATATAACTGGAGAGCACGAACGTGGCGAACCCCATCTGGAACGCCACGTGGATGAGCACAACTCCCCACGGCGAATCGAAGAGAAACCGGCGATCGCCGACTAGGTCACCGATACTCAGATACATGCGGAATACCGGGATGAAGACGAGCTGTGCCGGCAGCAAGTTGCCCGCGGTGAAAAGCAGCAGCATGCCGACGTTGAACTTGAACGAATACCGCGAAACGACAAACGCGATGAGGCTGCCGAAGAGCAGTGTGAGACCGACAGCAGGCACCGTGATGATGAACGAGTTCCAGAAGTAGGTCGGCAATTCCATGCGATCGATTGCATCGGTGTAGTTGAAAAGACCGAATCGTTTTGGCAGCGAGAACGTGCCGTTTGCGCGAATCTCGCTGTACGGGCGGAACGACGACCACAGCGTCCATGCGATCGGGAACATCCAAATGATGGCGAATGCCCCGATGAAGAGCGAGATGATGCGGTCTTTCACCACCTGGCTGCGGCCACGTGCGGCGATGCTCACGACACACCCCTACGTGCAATCAAGGTGACTCTCATGACACGTCCTCGCGGAATTGCTGGCGAAGGTACGCGATGATCGGCCCAATCGACAAGACGAAGAGAATCACGGCATAGGCCGCACCTTTCATCGATGCACCTTCGC
>JBMTYA010000157.1:0-3554 GCA_049454015.1 Ilumatobacteraceae bacterium
GGGCCGACTTACTGGAATCATCTCCGTCGGCGAGCCTAGATGAAAGCGAAGTTGCTTCGGTGGTGTCGACTCAGCAATTGGCGACGAACGCGTCAAAGAGACGTTGCTGGTCACGGCTGTCTTTTACGTCATCTTCAGGATGCCATTGCACTCCAACAACCCACTTGCAACTACGGTGCTCGACTGCTTCAATGACGCCGTCAGGAGCGCTGCCGACCACCGTTAAGTCGGGTGCCAGATTCTTGATGGCCTGATGGTGATACGAGTGTGATCGCTCGGGCGAAAGCGAGCCCATCGCGCGCGCGACTCGGGAGGCATCGACGAGTGATATCGGGTGATACGTGTCCCAGTGACTTTCTCGATCGGAGAGCACATCGCCGAGGTCTTGGTGGAGTGTGCCGCCGAGGGCGACGTTTAACAGTTGGATGCCACGACAGATGGCAAGAATTGGCTTGTCTTGTCGCACTGCTTCTTTGAGGACCGCAAGCTCGAAGTCGTCGTGGGCTTCGACGATTCCATAGATGGTGTCGGACCGCTTCGACTCGCCGTAGCGGGCCGGATCGATGTCACCACCGCCCTGGATGAGCACGCCGCTCGATGACTCGACAAGAGCCGCGACATTCCGCAGATGTTGCGGGAGCGGGGCGATGGTGGTGACGACGCCGCCTGCACGAGCGACGGCCTCTGAGTACTTAAGTCCATTGGAGTAGCTATCGCCGCGAACCCCGACGGCGTTAGTCGTGAGTTTTCCTGGCAGCAAGATTCGTGCGACCACAGAGCGTTCAGCGCCCAGTGACTTCGGAGATTTCGTAGCCCTCCGACTTTGCGCCAGTAAGCAGGGAGTCTGCGTGTTCGCGGCCGCGCACTTCAAGCACGACCTGCACGCCCGTCTCCCGCACGTGTAGGTCAACACCTTCGCGTACGTGCTCCACTTCGATCAAGTTCGCGCCGTGTTGGGCAAAAAGTGTGAGTAGGCGAGCGAGGCCTCCTGGTCGGTCGCTGATGCGTGCAAACACAATCAGGCGTCGGCCCCGCAGAGTTTCGTGACGCCGCACCAATCCGGTGAGCAACCCAAGATCTGCGTTACCGCCGGATAGAACAACGCAAGTCGAGCCGCTCGTTGCTGGCTTCACTCTGCCTGAGATGAGCGCAGATGCTCCGACTGCGCCGCCGCCTTCGACGAAGAACTTTGATCTCTCCAACAGCAACATCATGGCGTCGGCAACGCTGTCTTCATTGACGTCGACGATTTCGTCCACCCACTTGTCAATGAGAGGGCCCGTCACTTCTCCTGGAACTTTGACCGCAATCCCGTCGGCGAGCGTGACGACCGGGCCTTGCGGCGCCTTGCCGTATATGTACGGGGCACACGACGAGATCTGCACGCCGATCACTTTGATGTCAGGGTTGAACTGTTTGACTGCCAGTGCGACGCCGCTCAACAGTCCGCCTCCGCCAAGTGGCACGACGACTTGAGCAAGATCAGGGATGTCCTCAATCAGCTCGAGGCCAAGCGTCGCCTGACCTATCACGACGTCGGGGTCGTCGTAAGGATGGCAGAACACCATCCCACTTTCCTCGGCGCGGGCTTTTGCATGTGTGACCGCAACATCAAGGCTGTCGCCGCCCTCGTGCACTGTCGCACCGTACCCGCGACACGCGGCCATCTTTGCCAATGAGGCCCCTGCGGGTACGTAAATCTCACACGGCACACCAAAGTGCCGGGCGCCAAAGGCAAGTGCCTGAGCATGGTTTCCAGCACTTCCAGCAACGACTCCCTTGCGTGCTCGGTCGCCGAGCATCGCGAGTTTGTTCATCACCCCGCGTATTTTGAAAGCACCGGTGCGCTGCAAGTTCTCTGCCTTCAGCACCACAGAACCACCACATCTCTCACCTAAGTGCGCAGAGGGTGTAACTGGCGTACGAGTCACCACTTTCCGGTCACGTTCGCTCACGCGACGAACTTGGTCGAGAGAAATTCCGACTGCACGCTCCCGACTCATGCAACAACTACGGTATCGCTATGCGCGCACTCGTGGTCGGCAATCGAGGCGATGCTGATCCCGGGCTTGTCGGCGGGCGGCTAGCCGAACTCGGTTTTTCCTTCGAGCGCAACGAGCGCGAGTATCCGCGCGAGTGGAAGTCACTCGCTGCGGTTGACCTCGTCTTGCTGCTCGGCTCCGAGTGGTCGGTGTATTGGGAGAGCAACCGGAAGGAAGTCGCCGCCGAGAGTGACCTCGTTCGATTGGCCGTGCAACGAGGCGTGCCGATCTTCGCAGTCTGTTACGGCGCTCAGCTCGTTTCGCATGCTCTTGGTGGCACCGTCAGCAGGTCGGCGCAACCAGAGTTGGGATGGCACGCAGTCTCAAGCACGGTGCATCCTGACCTGCTGCAGCACATGTGGCTGCAGTGGCACTATGACGTCTTCAGCGTTCCACCGAGTCTCAAGGTGGTGGCAAGCAACGACGTCGGACCCCAGGCAATGAGCGGTAAGAGGTTATTCGCGACGCAGTTCCACCCTGAAGCGACTACAGAGATCATCGAGCGTTGGAGTAGTGGTACCGGAACCGCGGAACTTCACAAACTCGAAATCGACCCGAAGGCGCTAGTCGAGTCGTCGCAGGAGCACGTAGCTCGAACTGCTCCTGTCACTGCGAAGCTGGTTGACTGGTTCTTGAGCGTCGTAAATGGCTCAGACTGACCAAGGTCGTACTGTCGGACCCTTACGTGGTTGAGTCTCGCAGTTGGATTACCCAGAAACGATCAGTGCGAAAGATAACGTCTCCATAAGGCTCCCACGCACGCTGAGAAGTTGCGTCCAAGTCGACAACAAACCAACGGACTCCGCGGTCAGTCAGCGAGAGAGCATCAGCTTTACTTGGGGACTGGGCGAACCGCATGCTCAGACTGATCTCGTCTATCGCGGTCTCGGAAACTCCGAAGAACTTCGGACCAAGAACCATGAACTCGCGCCTAGACCAGACGGCTAGCGAGTAGTCGTCACTGAACACTTGTTGTGCCGAATCTGAGAACAGAAAATTGGTGGCGACAAGGTCGCTGGCCTCGGTGTTTGCGTTGAGCCATTTACCGACACTCCGACCTTCACTACTTCCGAGCATCACTTCGAGTTCAGAGCTCGGAATCTTCGACGGAGCTCTTTCACGCAAGAGCGTGAAAGAGCTCTCACCCACGCCAGACATCACGAAAGCAACTGCAAGAACAACCATGCCGATGCGCAACTTGGAAAGAGAGGACCGTCCGCTCCTCCATATCCAAAGCACGAAGGGAAGTCCCAAGAGAGTCGACCGTCAAAGATGAGGTCTCGGAAGACGGCTCGGTCCACAGCCGACGGGAGTGAGAGGCGTGGACTTTCACTATCCAAGACAGTTACTGCAATTGCGACCAGGATCAAGGTGACGAACCACCTTCGATCGACCCTTATTACTGTCGGGGTAGTCAAGAGGTGACCGCACACGGACAACGAAGCAAACATCGTCAGACCTGCCAGAAAGTAGTTCGGTCCGCTGAAGTATTCCTGAAGGTTTGCTTTTGCG
>JBMTYA010000158.1:0-3550 GCA_049454015.1 Ilumatobacteraceae bacterium
AAGGGCAAGCAGCGCGTGGTGACGATGGGTTCGTATGGCATCGGCGTATCTCGCGCCGTTGCGGCAATCGCCGAAGCATCGCACGACGCCATCGGCTTGCGCTGGCCGCGCAGCGTGGCACCGATGCACGTTCACGTAGTGATTGCAGGCAAACCAGGCGACGAAACCGCCCCGGCGGCTGAGAAATTGGCGGCCGAATTGTCGGCGGCAGGGCTCGACGTGTTGCTCGACGATCGCGAAGGCGTGTCGCCGGGCGTGCGCTTCAAGGATGCCGAACTACTCGGCATGCCGATGATCGTGATTGCCGGCCGCGGCGTGGCAAAGGGCGTGCTCGAAGTGCGCGACCGCATCGCGGGCACCACGAGCGAGATGCCGATTGCCGATGTGGCACGGCACGTCATCGCGGCCTCCGCATAACGACGTCATGCACCTGTTGAAGGGCGTCACGCAGAACTATTCATGGGGCGACCGTTACGCGCTGCCGACGTTGCTCGATATCACCGCTGACGGCCGCCCGTGGGCAGAGATCTGGTACGGCACGCACCCGCGCGGACAAGCGCAGATTGACGACAGCGTGCACCTGCCCGCGCCGACGTTCTTGATCGATGAAGTCGGCGACCTGCCGTTCATCGTCAAGTTGCTGGCTGCAGCACAACCGTTGTCGTTGCAGACGCATCCTTCGGCTGCGCAAGCCGCCGAAGGTTTCGCGCGCGAAGAGAAGGCCGGCGTGCCGCACGATGCAAAGCACCGCGTGTACGCCGACGACCGAGCCAAGCCGGAAATGATCGTCGCGCTCACGACGTTTGAAGCGCTGTGTGGGTTCGTTGACGACGAGACGGCTGTTCGAAACTGCGCGGCAGCGGGCGCGAATGACGTGGCCGAGCAAGTGCGCAAAGAAGGTGTCGCGGAAGCGGCAAAGGCAATTCTGCGTGGCGAGGCATTTGCGGCGCCGGCGACACCATCAGACGCAATGCGACAGCTCAATGAGCACTACGACGACCCACGCTCACTCATCGCACTGCTGATGCACCACGTGCGATTGCAGCCTGGCGAAGCGTTATATCTCAACGCTGGCAATGTGCACACGTATCTCTATGGCATGGCACTCGAAGTGCAGGGAAGCTCTGACAACGTGGTGCGAGCAGCGTTCACCGACAAGCACGTCGACACTGATGAGTTCTTCAAGGTGGCAAGTTTTGCGTCGATTGCCGACCCGCGAGTGATGCCCGAGCGACTCTCCCCTGTTTCGTCGGCGTACCGCTGTGCGGCGCCCTTTCAAGTGATGCGACACGAATTGAACGGCACGTTTGCCCTGACTGCCAACCGCAAACACACCATGCTGGTGTGCACATCGGGGCGAGCGGGCTCGCTGGCGGCGGGCTCGGCGGCATACGTAGCCAACGGCGAATCTGTTGCGCTCGACGGAACAGCCACGCTCTACACGGTGAGCGAATGACGTGGGTCTTGGCGGGTCGATGACCCTTCGTCGCGCGGGTGTGGTCGCACTTGCGGTGATTGTGGCGTGGGCTTGCGTCGGTGGCGTGGGTGGCGGTGTCGGGGCCGCAGAGCGCCCAGCAAAGTCGACGTTGCTGGTGCTCGGCGACAGCCTCACGTGGGGCTCGAACTATTTCTCCAAGTCGCAGTCACGGCTCGCCGCCGCCGGCAACTTCGACACGGTCGTCGTCGACGGATGGTGGTCGCGGCGCATCGGAGGCATCGTCTCCACCACGTACTCGGGCAACAACACCTACAAGAAACTCGTGTCTGGTGGCCTGCGCCCTTCCGCGGTCATCGTGGCGCTCGGCACCAATGATGTGTACTTCTTGTCGAAGCGACGCGAATACGCGGCACTCATTCGCGAACTCATGACGACGATCGGCAACATCCCGGTGGTGTGGGTAAACGTGCACCGAGTGGACACGCCGTCCAACGTGAACCGCACGCGACTGTTCAACACCACGCTCGAGCGCACGCTTGCGGAATATCCACTGGCGAGCATCTTTGACTGGTCTGGCCTTGCAAAACGAAATCCCGCAGTGATGGCGTGGGACAAAATCCACCATTCGGCATACGGCTACGAAGTGCGCACGAAGACGTATCTCGAATTGGCGGCGATGCTGGCGCAGCAGTTGGTGGATATGACGACGACCACGACAACGTCAGTGGCAACGACGTTGCCCGTGACAATGGTGCCTGCCACGACGGTGCCGGCTACGACTGTGCCTGCCACAACACTCGCGCCGTAAGGGCGCGAGCGGGCTTAGTTATCGACGGTTCGCCGGATTTCGACGATTTTTTCGTTCGCGCGATTGGCATCGTCGCCCTTTTCGTCGAGCAACGCCGAGCGATCGCGGGCTGCTTCACGTTCGGCGATGGTGGTGTCGACACGCTTCAACGCGGCTTCGACGCCGTGCTCGTTGATGAAGCTCGCCCAGTCGACGAGCGCTTCGACCATTTCCGATTCGGGCACCACGGCGACGTTGCGACCCTTCACGAACAAGTGACCACGCTTGTTGCCAGCGGCGATGCCGAGGTCGGCTTCGCGCGCTTCGCCGGGGCCGTTGACCACGCAACCCATGACCGCGATCTGCAACGGCAGTTGCTTGTCAGCGAACGCGTCTTGCGCGCGCTTGGCGACTTCGATCACGTCAATCTCCGCGCGGCCGCAGCTCGGGCAGGCAATGAGGTCGACGTTCTTTCGTTCGCGCAGACCGAGCGACTCGAGCAACTGACGACCAGCACGCGCTTCTTCGACAGGGTCGGCGGTGAGGCTGTAGCGAATGGTGTCGCCGATGCCCTCGAGAAGCAGCGCTGCGATACCGGCAGTGGCCTTCAACAACCCGCCGGGCAACGGGCCCGCCTCGGTGACACCGAGATGAAGCGGGTGGTTGGTGACTGCGCTCAACTTGCGGTATGCCTCCACCATGAGCGGCACGTTGGATGCCTTGACGGAAATCTTGATGAGGTCAAAGTCGACTTCTTCGAAGTAGCGCATCTCCATTTGCGCGGACTCGACCATCGCATCGGCGGTGAGCCCACCGTGCTTTTCATATAGAGATGGATCGAGGGAGCCGCCGTTCACGCCGATGCGAATGGGCACCTGACGGTCACGAGCTTCTTTGGCGACAGTTTTGATGTGCTCCGGTTTGCGGATGTTGCCGGGGTTGAGACGCAACCCGTGCACTCCAGCCTCGAGCGCCGCCAGGGCCATTTTGTACTGGTGGTGGATGTCGGCGATGATCGGAATCGGCGACCGCGGCACAATTTGCGCGAGACCCTCGGCAGCCTCAATCTCGTTGCACGTGCAGCGCACGATGTCGCAACCGGCTGCAGCGAGCGCGTAAATCTGCTGCAGCGTGCCTTCGACGTCGGCGGTCTTGGTGATGGTCATCGACTGCACGCTGATGGGTGCGTCGCCACCGACGGCGACTTTGCCGACGTGAATCTGGCGGGTCTTTTTGCGCGGGTACGTGGAGAAGACGGTGGGCTGGGTCATGCGAGCTGCGCGTTGGGCTGAGTCATGCGACGGGCTGTGTCATGCGAGCTGCGC
>JBMTYA010000159.1:0-3549 GCA_049454015.1 Ilumatobacteraceae bacterium
ACGAGCAGGTCTGCCTGCGACCGTGACGGTGTGGCCACTGCGCTCCAGTTTCGGGTTGTTCTCCCTCGACGATTCTTCCAAGGTGGAAAAGTACGACGAGAAGCCCGTGCTCGACAAGTGGATAAACATCGGTTACTTCGTCTTTTCCCGCAGTGCCCTCGACACCGTCGTGACTGCCGAGTCGTTCGAAGTTGCGCTCCAACGACTCGTTGCGAGTCGCTCACTCAACGCCTTTGCACACCACGGCCTGCATGTCACTGTCAACACGCGATCAGAACTTGAAGAAGCGGAAACCTCGCTTGCAGATTGGGCATCCGTAGGCTGAACGACGATGTCGTTCTGGCAAGGCAAGCGGGTGCTCATCACCGGAGCCAACGGCTTCATCGGGGGAAACCTCACCCACTTCTTCGTCAACGAAGGTGCCGAGGTAACTGGGCTCGAGCGCAACATTGAACGGCGCTCGTACCTTCATTTCGAGGGGCTCGGCTCCAAGATGCGCACGGTGCGCGGCGACCTCTGCGATCGATCGTTCCTCGAACGGGTGATAGCGGAGGGCAACTTCGAGTACTGCTTCCACCTCGCTGCGCAGGTGGAGATCGGCGTCGGCCTACAAAGCCCCTACACCACGTTCGAAACCAACGTGCGGGGCACCTACACGTTGCTCGAAGCACTGCGAACGCACGCCAAGGGTCTGCACGCCGCCGTGATTGCCTCCACCGACAAGGCCTACGGCGAGTACCCCGCCGACCAGATGCCCTACAGGGAGCACTACCCGCTGAAACCCCAGTACCCGTACGACACCTCTAAGGCGTGCGCCGACATGATCGCGCACAGTTACGCAAGCGACGTGTACCAACTGCCGCTCGTAGTCACACGCTTCTGCAACATCTACGGCCCTGGCCAGCTCAACTTCAGTGCGCTCATCCCCGATTCGGTTCGCGCCGCCATCGGCAAGGGCACCTTCGTGCCACGTGGCGACGGCTCGCATGTTCGCGACTTCATTTACGCAGCCGATGTCGTGTCGCTCTATGCGCGCATCGCCGAGGTGTTGAGCCACGAACCCGCGCGTTTTCGTGGCAAGGCCTACAACGCCGGCACCAACGAACCCCGCACTGTACGCGAGGTGATCCAGATGGTGTTCACCAAGTGCAACAACCCGGCGGCGCTCACGACGATCGAAGAACAGATGCGTTCGGCGCGCACCACGGGCGAAATCACCGTGCAATACATGGATTACGATGTGGTGCAACAGGACTTCGGCTGGAAACCAACGACCAGTTTTCCTGACGGCATCGACCAGACCATCGCCTGGTTTAGACGATTCCTCGCCGATTGAGCGTGGGTGTGACTGCGGCATCAATCACGGTCGTCGTTCCGTACTACAACGAAGAGAACAACCTCATGTATCTGCTCGCGCAACTGGCCGGTCAGACGCTGCCGCCGCACGAGGTGATCCTCGTCAATTCGGGTAGCACGGATGCAAGCTCGCAGATTGTCGATGAATGGATCAACGCATATCGAGGTGGTATACGTTTCCGAAATCTCGATGCGTGCACCAGCACGCCAGGCGGTTCCAAGAGTGCGGGCGTCAAGCACGCAACGAACGACCTCCTTGCCTTCATGGACTGTGGGCTCACCTTCCCGAACGACTGGTTGCAGCGACAATTCGCACTGCTCGAAAAGAGCCAGAGTGATTGGGTGTCGGGCGTATGCCGCACCACAGGTATCAACCTCGTCGACAAGTCGTCGATCGCCCACACCTACGGCTATCTGAGCGCACGACCCGTGATTCCGGGCAGCCTCGTTCGCCGAAAGGTGTTCGACCAGATCGGCTTGTTCAAGGACTTGCGGGCCGGTTACGACGCGGAGTGGGCGCGTGCTTCGCAGCGTGCCGGGCTGACGCGAATGGTGAACCAAGAAGTGGTCGTCGAGTATCGGGGCGTCAACTTCGCCGCCAATTTGCGGGGGGTCTTTCTTAAGTCGCTGCGCTACGCGCGGCCCTCGGTCGGAAGAGACGACACGCTCGTGCCGTTCGCCTATCTTGCTGTCGTCGTGATTGGCAGCATCGGCATCGCTACCGCCGTTGCAGGGGTCATACCCAGGGTGCTGGTTGGCTTTGTAACTGTTCTCTACATCTTGTTGCGAATAGCAATTGCGATGCGTAAGAGCCTGACAATCAACTACTTCTTTGTCTCACCCGTTCGGCTTATTGTATTCCTGATTGTTGCAGCCATGATGGATTTGGGAAAGTCATTCGGATTCACTCAAGGTATCTTCATGCGGTTCATTCAGCGAAGAGAATTCCAGTTGTGACATGACCCACTCGTTGTATCTCGTTCAGGTCGTGATTCTTGGCGTTGTGATGCTCTGGTTCACTCGAAGAAAGTGGGTCATGCAACTACAGATTCTTGGCTGGATGTCTCTTACGACAGTCATCGCTCTGCGATACGGCTTGCTCGAACAACAGAACTTCTATTCAAATGATCAGCGTTACCACGCAGACCTTGTAAGAGAGATACTCGCCACCGGTCTCACCCTCGACCTGGACTGGTGGCTTTCTGCCGCTCGGATTCCCTATGTGTTTCCCGCAACAGTCATTGCAGCACTTGGTATCGAGCCACTCTTAGCTCTGAAATTCGTTTCGCTGCTGGCTCTCTTAGCAACAACGTCTCTCATACAGCGCCTCATCCCAACGACATCAATCCGAGAGGTTGCTTTCGCCGCATTTTTCAGCGCAACAGCACTCATCGGTGTCTTCTTTGCGTCTTTGGGATTGCGCGACACCACCATGATGTTGTTCGTGCTGTGGTTCTTCATATCTCCATCTACCGCAGTTAAGGTCAGCGCATTAGTTGGTCTCGGGCTCCTACGACCCCACCTCGCCGCAGCTGTACTCATCGGATCTCTCGTAGGTCTTGCACTCCACAAACTGCGTCGTGACTCGACGGCAACACCTCTGACTAACTTTCCGTCTCTCACTGCGGCCCCAATACTCGGCTATTACGTGTATTCGTCTGGACTTCAGTTTCAGTCGGGAATGGGAAGCGTCTTCGGTCATACGTGGGGCATCTCGCCCGTTCTGCGAATCGCCTCAAACTTTGTTGGCCTTCAGTTTCTCACGGTGCGTGAGTCGACGGTGGAGTTTTCCATCACATCGCTGCTGCTACTGCGACTACTCCTAAGTGAGACCCTTCTCATTCCCGTTTTCTTCACTGTCACTGTCCTGATGAATCGTCGGCACGCACTCTTGATGCAGTCGGTGATGTGGAGTTTCGGTATCTATGTCGGGATTGTGACAAACACCGATTTCAACTCGTTCCGACAAAACATTCCGTTCATGCCAGTGATGGGGCTCGTTGTCTTGCTCGCGTGGCAAGAGCATCAAGAGAGACGTAGCGAGGTTCAGACCTCACCCCTCACCTTGCAACACGAAACGTGAGGTTGTAGCGCAGCGGCCCAGTCAGCGGATGATCACCTCTGCATAATGTGCCGACACCGTGGTAGGCAAGGCGCGCACCCCCACCAAACACCACGACGTCACCGTGATGT
>JBMTYA010000160.1:0-3486 GCA_049454015.1 Ilumatobacteraceae bacterium
GCGCGCAGCGCCCACCGATACGACGCTGAAACGTTCGACGAAGTCGACCCGTTGCTCGGCGGTGATGCCGGGTTGGCGGCGTTATCGAAGCAGGCACATGCGTGGAACATGCGAGTGATCGGCGACCTGACGCTCAATCATTGCGGCGCGTCGCATGCGTGGTATCGGCGTGCCGTCGATGACCGGAATGCACCCGAGCGCGGCTACTTCTACTTTGAGCAAACGCCAGAAGGGGAGAAGCCGGCGACCTGGCTTGGTGTGTCGTCGCTCATCAAACTGAACTTCGCCAGCAACGAGCTTCGCGAGCGGATGTACGGTGCTCGTGACTCCATCGCGCGGCGTTGGCTTGACGCCGAGTCGGGTCTTGATGGATGGCGAATTGACGTGGCGAACATGGCGGGTCGCCGTGGTGCACACGACGTGTCGCACGAAATCTCCGGCGAATTCGTTGCCGCGTGCCAGCAGAAACAGCCCGACACCTACGTGGTCGGCGAGCATTTCCCCGACCCACGTGGCGACATGTTGCGAGGTGGCTGGCACGGCATCATGGCATACTCGGCGTTCACTCGGCCGGTGTGGTCGTGGTTGCGTGCCGACGTGCTGCCCGCTGATTTTCCGAACAATTTCTTCGGCACCCCGTTGGGAGTGCCGCATCGTGACGGTGTATCGATGGTGGCCGCCATGCGCTCATTCACCGCGGGTGTGCCGTATGACGCAGTGCTTCGTTCGTGGTTGATTCTTGACAGCCACGACACCCCGAGATTTCATGTGCTTGCTGGCGATCGTGAACGAACGAAAGTGGGCGTCGGTCTGCAGATGACTCTGCCAGGCGTGCCGATGGTGTGGATGGGCGACGAGATTGGTGTCGGGGGTACGTCGTGCGGTGAAGACTCGCGGCGTCCGATGCCGTGGAATCGCGAACACGAATGGGATGGCGACCTGCTCGCGTGGTACCGCGACTGCATCAGACTGCGACGAGGTAGCGACGCATTGGCAGTTGGTTCGCTTCGTTGGCTGCACGTTGGTACCGATGTCGTGGTGTATCTGCGCGAGACGAGCCAAGATCGTCTGCTCTGCTGTGCCGCGCGCGCACCTCACGCCGCCGTGCAACTACCCATCGATGCCTTGGGTTGCTCGCAGGTGCAGACGTTGTTGGGTTTGGCACCGCAAATTGTCGAAGACCGGCTGGTGCTCCCGGCATCGGGTCCCGCATTTCATGTTTGGCAATTGGCATAAACGGAAAGGAACACATCATGGCTGAAGTCAAGTTCGAGAACGTAGACAAGGTCTTCGACAATGGCGTCAAGGCGGTATCGAGCCTCAACCTCGACGTGCGCGATGGGGAGTTCCTCGTGCTGGTCGGCCCCTCGGGCTGTGGCAAGACCACGGCGCTACGCATGGTGGCGGGCCTCGAAGCCATCTCGGGTGGCACCGTATCGATCGGCGACAAGGTCGTAAACGACCTGACATCGAAGGATCGAGATATCGCGATGGTGTTCCAGAACTATGCCTTGTATCCGCACTTGTCGGTGGCTGACAACATCGCCTTCGGATTGCGATTGCGCAAAGAGCCCAAGGAGAAGATTACAAAACAGGTTGCGTGGGCAGCCAAACTGCTCGACCTCGAGCCGTACCTCAATCGCCGCCCGAAGGAACTTTCTGGTGGTCAACGTCAACGAGTGGCGATGGGTCGCGCCATCGTGCGTGAACCCAAGGTGTTCTTGATGGACGAACCGCTGTCGAATCTCGACGCGAAACTGCGCGTGCAGATGCGTGCCGAGATCTCGAATCTGCAGAAGCAGCTTGGCACCACCACCATCTACGTGACGCACGACCAGGTCGAAGCCATGACGATGGGCGACCGAGTGGCGGTCATGAGCATGGGAATCTTGCAGCAGGTCGCCGAACCGCAGACCTTGTACGACGCACCGGCGAACATGTTCGTCGCTGCGTTCATCGGTACCCCACCGATGAATCTGTTCGAAGCAACCGTCGAACGTGATGGTGAGGATGTCGCCGTACGAATCGCGGGTACCAAGATTCCGCTGGCCAAAGATCGCGATTGGCGCTATCCGAGGCTCGCCGAGCAGGTCGGTAAGACGATCGTGCTCGGCGTGCGTGCCGAAGACGTGCATGCCGCCGATACGAAACCCAACTGGCCGGCGATCCAGGGTCGTCTCGGACTACTCGAAGCCCTGGGTTCGTCGCAGATCGGCTACCTGCACATTGACGCGACCAAGGTGTCGACCACGACCACGGCGCAGACGGCGGCTCAAACCGCAGTAACACGACCCGAAGACCTGCACACCGAGGCTGCCAGCAGTTTCGTCACCAACTTGGTTGCCTTCTTCCCGCCACGGATGCCGCTCAAGATCAATACCGACGTGAGGATTGCGCTCGATGCTGCCAACCTTCACTTCTTTGATGCCGAGTCGGGTGCGGCACTCCGCTAGACGAATCACCGCAATCGACGTGCTCTCAATGGTCAAGCGCCTCGCCCTCGTATCTGTAATGCTGGCGCTCGCAGC
The DNA here is from genome assembly GCA_049454015.1 of Ilumatobacteraceae bacterium. GTDB lineage: Bacteria > Actinomycetota > Acidimicrobiia > Acidimicrobiales > Ilumatobacteraceae > F1-60-MAGs027. The sequence goes on from JBMTYA010000160.1 coordinate 2,529, forward strand.
ATGTGCTGGTACTGGAAGCGACGGCACCAGAAACGATAGCACGACGCCGGTCGACCAGGACGCGCCGACGGAATCCACCGACGAAGGAACGTTCATGGAATCGCTGGCTGCACCAATCGTCTATTCCGATTTCGCGTCACGAGTGATCTATTTCGTGATGACCGACCGGTACGCCAACGGAGACCCGACGAACGACAGCGGATTCGTCACCGGCAGAAGGCAGGACACTGGCTTCGACCCAGCAGACATCGGGTTCTTCCATGGCGGAGACCTGAAGGGTTTGACGGGCGGTTGTACCGACCCAAAGACCGGACTGCAGCGACTCGCCGATCTTGGGTTCACCGGCATCTGGATCACGCCGCTCGTAGTGCAGCGCACCGTACAAGGTGACAGTGCTGCATACCACGGCTACTGGGGGGTCGACTTCACCACCGTCGATCCGCGATTCGGCACCGAAGCCGAACTCACGGCATTCGTTGATTGTGCGCACTCACTGGGCATGAAGGTGTATCTCGACGTCGTGGTCAACCACACCGGTGATGTCATCATGCTGGTGGGCGGCAGCGAATTCGTCGAAGAACCAGCACCGCCGTATGAGGCGTACATCTTGCCGCCCGAACGAAATCTGAAGAAACCCGACTGGATGAACGACCCGTCGAATTATCACAATCGAGGCAACATCAATTGGGGTGCTTGTAGCCAGGCATGCATCGAGCAGGGCGACTTCTCAGGGCTCGACGATCTCTACACCGAGAAGACCGAGGTCGTCGATGGACTTGCCGAAGTGTTCGGTTCGTGGATTACAAGATTCAAGTTCGACGGGTTCCGAATCGACACGGCGCGCCACGTCGATCGGAACTTTTACGAGCGATGGGTTCCCCAGATCCTGGAGACCGCCAAACAGGCAGGAATCGACGACTTCGAGATATTCGGCGAGACATGGATCACCGAACCGATC
>JBMTYA010000161.1:0-3475 GCA_049454015.1 Ilumatobacteraceae bacterium
CAGTTAGCGACCCGAAGGCCCAGCCCGTGCTCAACGCGACGGCGCGACTCGTGACGGGTGCTGAAGCTGTGCAAGTGCGCAAGGCAATCGCCAAGAAGTATGGGCTCACCTACATGGGTTTTGCGGTGTATTGGAACTTGTCGAACCTGCTCGGTCGACTGCGCGGCAAGGCAGATGACTCACCCGAGACCGCGATCCTGTTTCGACTCGTCGCATAGGTCGAATTTCCGCCAACAGGTTGAGAGCCAGCAGCTTCCCTTCGTCGTTCAGCGCGGGATGACGAGGGTGTCGACTCGCGAGGTGATCGAGTCGAGATAGCCGATGTCCGGGTCAATACCGATGCCCGGGCCTGACGGCACGTCGAGATGGCCGTCGCGCAAGACGAATGGCGTCGTTACATCACGGTGGAAATATCGCGCCGATGCCGACGTGTCACCGGGCAGCGTGAACCCTGGCATTGCCGCCAATGCAAGATTGGCCGCGCGACCGAGACCGGTTTCCAGCATTCCACCGCACCACACCGCAACTCCGCGCTCGTAGCACAGGTCGTGGATCTTCTTGGCCTCGAGATAGCCGCCAACGCGGCCAGGCTTGATGTTGATGATGCTGCATGCGCCAATGTCGAGCGCTTCGCGCGCGACTTCGGCAGAAACGATCGACTCATCGAGACAAATCGGCGTGCGCACGGTCTTGGCGAGATCGGCATGTGATGCGACCTGCTCTTCGGGTAGTGGCTGTTCAATGAGCAGCAAGTTGAACTCGTCGAGTTGGGCAAGATGTTGGGCGTCGTACACCGAATAGGCCGAATTGGCGTCGACCTGCAGCAACAGCTTGTCTCCGAACGTGCGGCGCACAGCCCGAACGAGTTCGATATCGCGACCTGGTTCGATCTTGAGTTTGATTCGCAGGTACCCGTCGTCGAGATACCCCTGCACCACGCGCAACAAATCGTCGATGGTGGGTTGAATTCCCACCGACACACCAGATGGCACCCGTGTTTTCGTTGCACCAAGAAATGCACCGAGGCTTAGGCCCTGCGCGCGCAGTTGATGGTCGAGTAGCGCAGTCTCAACTACGGCCTTGGCCATATAGTGGCCGCGAAACTGTCTCGAGGCCTCATTGAATTGCTCGGCAGTCGTGGTTGTCGTGACGAGCGGCAACAAAAATCTCCGCAGCATTGCCTCGCATCCGTCGACGTATTCACTGGAATACATCGGCTCGCTCATCGCGACGCACTCACCCCAACCCGTACCCCCGTCTCCGATGACTTCCAGATACAACAGTTCACGCGCCGTCTCGACGCCGAAACTCGTACGAAAAGGCGACACCAAGTCGATGTGCGCACGGCGCAGACGAATTTCACGAATCATCTGGGCACCACCGCGTACGAACCATCTGCCATGTAGCCCGCGATGCGCCACGGCCCGTCAAACACCTTGCGCAAGTCTGCCCGCTGGCGATCTCGCCACCCCTGCGCAACATCAGGGTCGGTGCGGCGCAGCGCTTCGATGTCGGGTGGTATTGCGACCGCCCACTCTGCAGTCGCCACGAAACTTCCGCGTGGCGGCGCCGGACTATCGCCCACCGGCCACATCACGAACACTCGGTCAGTGCGTTCACCCCGATTGAGACCGTCGTTGATGACCCCATAAAAGTCCTCGTGATACTCACTCACCTTGGCACCGAGCTTGACCAAGTTGAAATAGGCATTACGGCGCACCAGAGGGTCGAAGGTCCAGGTCACGAAGTCAAGGCCCTGCTTGCTCGCCCACTGCCACTGGTGATGCTTGAGTGCGAGACCTACCCCTGCGTTGGCATGCGCCGAGAGCACGCCAGTGACGTGAGAATGCAAACCCAGGCGACCCTCGTGGCTGGCGAGAAAGCCCCACGTCGCTCCCACGACCACACCGTCAACTTCAGCCAGCGAAGCGTGCCCACCAGCGTGCAGAGTGGCGATGATGGTCTCGGTCGGCACCATGGCCGACATTCCCCACACGCGGTCAAAGAGCGCGCCGGCCGCCTCGCAGTCGGCGCGGCTCGCGACGGTGGTGACGCGCACAGCCCTGACGCTAGTTCTGAGTAGCAGTAACCCGACCTCGCTCGATGCATCGGTGCGACCCGATCGATGCATTCGCTTGACTGCCCTGCGCTGCGCAAGGATGGTGCCATGCCCGTCCGCGTAACCGTCGTCGACCATCCCGTAGCCCAAGAGGCACTCACCCACTTGCGCGATCAAGACACCTCGAACCAAATGTTCCGTGCCGAGATGCGACGGCTATCTCTCGTAGTCGTCGCCGAGGCGACTCGACAGATTCCTACCCGCGCGCGCAAGGTGACGACCCCGCTTGCCACCACTGATGGTGTGTCGCTCGCGAGTCGACCCGTGCTCGTGCCGATCTTGCGTGCCGGTCTTGGCATGTTGCCCGCTGCGATGGAACTACTGCCCGATGCCGATATTGCTGTTGTTGGAGTGCAACGCGATGAAGAGACACATGAGCCGAGTGAATACGTCGCCAAGTTGCCTCACGACCTGAGTGGTCGTACCTGCGTGGTGCTCGACCCGATGCTCGCGACCGGTGGCTCACTGGCGCATGGTTGCAAGATTCTCGTTGACCGCGGCGCGAGTGGGCCGATCTTTGTCGCGTGCGTACTTGCCGCCCCCGAGGGCATCAAGCATCTTGAGTCAACTGGCATGAACTTGCACGTCGTAACGGCGTCAATCGATAGCCATCTGAACGAACGAGCCTTCATCGTGCCCGGGCTCGGCGACGCTGGCGATCGCCAATTCGGCCCACCGAACTAAAAGCCTTGCCGCATTGTTGCGGAGCACCCGCCTACAGCGCCCTGCCAAGAGACAACCAGAGAAGGGGTTACTGGTTGCCTCCCGGCAGGAAGCGCTGCAGTTAAAGTACGTGCGCTGATCACGAGGCGCGAGTGCGCCAGTGAATCAGCTACCGATGACTCCTCCGTCTTTGCGGGTGATCACCAAAGTGCAGTCACGCGGCACCGGACCAGCAGCACCGGTGAACGGTGCGGGGAAGTTGCTGATCTTCGGGTCGCCATCACCAGGGTGCTGCAAGTTGACGAACATCGTCTTGCGGTTCGGGGTGACAGCAACACCAGTGACCTCACAACCAGCCACACCGGTGAAGATGCGCTTGATCGCTTTGGTCTTCGAGTCGGCAACCAGCATCTGGTCGTTGTTCGCTCCAGGTTGCGCACCGTCGGTCTGGATGAAGATGCGACCGTCTGGGTCACCCCAGATGCCGTCGGGTGATCCGAACATCTGACCACCTTCGTCGAACGTCTCTTGGGCGATCATGAACAAGTTCCACTGGAACGTACCGCCGAGATTGCCGTCAGAGTCCTTCCAGCGGATGATGTGACCGCTGGCGTTCTGGCGAATGGGGTTGGCCGCGTTGACACCAGGTTGACCCGTGCGACCACGGTTGGTGTTGTTGGTCAACGTGCCGTA
>JBMTYA010000162.1:0-3453 GCA_049454015.1 Ilumatobacteraceae bacterium
TGTGGGTGTTGACGCGCCACGAGCGCTTCGACTTGATGTTCGAGTGCGAGACGGAGTGTCCGCGCGACGGCTTTTTGTCGAGCACATCACAACGATTGGGCATTTGGACAGTCTAAGGGGCGCCCGGCGCTCGCCACTACGCCATGCGAGGGCTTCGTCTCAGAACCTGCCGCTACGCTTATCAAGCCATGAAGAAGGACATCCACCCCAAGTACGAGTTCGTCGTCTTTGAAGACTCTGGCGCGAACTACCGCTTCCTCACCCGCTCGACCGTAAAGACCGACCCCTCGAAGACCATCGAGTGGACCGACGGCAACACCTACCCCGTCGTGCAGCTCGACATCTCCAACGCAAGCCACCCCTTCTACACCGGCCAGATGAAGATCATCGACTCTGCAGGTCGCGTCGAGCGCTTCAACAAGCGCTATGGCACCCGCAAGAAGGCCGTCAAAAAGGCCGAGCCGAAGACCACCGGTCGCGCAAAGAAGTAATTCAGCGGCGCAGCGCAGCAAGATTCGTCGCACCGACGAGCGCCATCGTGCGTTTGATGCCAGCGGCAAAGTAATCAATCACCCACTCCACGCCGAGTTCGCCTGCTGCACCAAGGCCGTAGAGGTACGGCCGACCAAACATCACCGCACGTGCCCCGAGCGCACACGCTTTGACCACGTCGCTCCCGCGTCGCACGCCTCCGTCGACGAGCACTTCGATGCCGTCGCCAACGGCATCCATCACCTGTGGGAGCAGCTCAATCGGCGCAGGTGAGCCGTCGTATTGGCGCCCGCCATGGTTGGAGAGAGCTATGGCTTCGATTCCTTCGTCGCGAGCCCGCACTGCATCGTCGACTGACTGGATGCCTTTCAACATGATGGGCAGACCCGACTCGCTGCGCACCCAGTCGAGGTCGCGCCACGACAACGACGCATCGAATTGGCTGTTCACATAGTCGCTGAGGGTGATGGCCGTAGAGCCGTCGACATCACCGCGCCCAGCAACTGCAGAGAACGTGATGGGTTCGTGCGTGACGAAATCAAACGTCCACCGTGGGTGACGTATGCCGTCGACGAATGTTTCTAACCCGATCTTGGGCGGCAAGGTGAAGCCGCGACGCACGTCTCGATCGCGTCGCCCGAACACCGCGGTGTCGACGGTGACCATGATCGCTTTGTAGCCGGCGGCTTTTGCTCGCTGGACGAGCTCGCGAGAAAGGCCGCGGTCTTTCCATACGTAGAGCTGGTACCAGAGCGGGCTCTCCGAGGTGCCGCTCTTCGTGGTCGCGGATGCCGAGGCGGCGGCGACTTCTTCGATGCTGCGTGTGCCGAGAGTGGACAGCGTGTACGGCACGGCGTGCTTCGCCGCCATCCGTGCAACAGCGAGTTCACCCGCTGATGTCGCGATTCGGGTGAAGCCCGTCGGAGAAAAGGCAAACGGATACGGCATGTGCTGACCCATCACCGTGGTGGTCGTGTCCACTTTTGAAACGTCGACCAGCACTCGCGGTACGAGGTGCACGTTCTCGAATGCCGCAGAGTTGTTGGCTAGCGACCACTCGGTTTCGGCGGCACCATCGAAGTAGTCGAATACTCCCCCGGGCAAGTTGCGCTTGGCGAGACGCCGAACATCATCGATGTTGCCGCATTTGGCAAGACGGCGCCGACGACCGTTGAAGTCGAACTTTCGGATCGCGATGACCGAGCGGAGCGTCTTGAGAATCGCCATGGCTCAGTCTTTCATCGAGTCAAAGAGCATCTGCATCTGCATCGGGTCGGTGCGCGGGTTCACCAGACACATTCGCAACACCGTCTCGCCTTGGTGGGTTGTGGGCACCACGAACGCGATGCCATCGTGCAGCATGCGATCGCTCCACCTCGTGTAGTCGTCAGGTGACCAGCCTCTGCGACGCACGACGAGAATCGAAAGTGACGGCTCGACCACGAATTCCAAGTGGCTCGATGCTCTGACCATCTCGGCTGCGTCGCGTGCCACCTGGAGAGTGATCTCCATTGCTTCTTCGTAAGCCTCGGTGCCGTGGGTGGCGCGGCTGAACCAGAACGGCAATCCGCGCACGCGACGCGTGAGGTGGTGTGCGAGATCGGCCGGGTTGTACGCCTCGTCCAGCGGTGTGGTGGCATCTTGGATGAGCACATCGAGATATTCCGCTTTTTGAGTGTGGGCCGCCTTGCCGACACGAACGTCGCGATAGATGAGCGCACAGCAGTCGTATGGGCCAAAGAGCCACTTGTGTGGGTCAACGATGAAGCTGTCGACGAGTTCGATGCCGTCGAACAGATGACGCACGCTTCGCGCACATAGTGCCGCCGCCCCGTATGCGCCGTCGACGTGAAACCAAACGGAGTGCTCTTTGGCGAAGGCACCAATGCCGGCCAAGTCGTCGATAACACCGAGGTTCGTGGTGCCGGCAGTGGCGACCACGGCGCATACGCGCGCTCGATCGTCGACTGAGAGGCGGTCGTACGCCTCACGAATCGCATTGGCAGTTAATCGATTGTGAGAATCGGTCTTCACGGAGAGAAGGTCGGCATCCATCGCATTCGCAGCGAGTGCCACGGAGGAGTGCGCTCCACCTGAGGCAATGATGATTGGGCGATTTCGGTTCTGTGCTCCTCGGGCTTTCTGACGCCACGACCACCGTGCCGCGATGAGCGCCGACAAGTTGCCGGCGGTGCCGCCCGAGACGAAGACACCTCCCGAGGTTTTCGGCAAGCCAGCAAGATCGATAAGCCATTGCAACGCCTGATTCTCGGCGAACACGGCGCCGGCACCCTCCAGCCATGAGCCGCCGTAGATGTTCGATGCCGCAACGACCAGATCGAACAGCACCGATGACTCTGTGGGTGCACCAGGCACGAACGACAAGAACAGCGGGTGGTCGACGCTGATGCAGGACGGCGCCAACTGATCGGTGAAGATTTGAAGTGCCCTCAGTGCACCGAGACCTTCTGCAGTGATGGTCTGCCCCACTTCGCGCTGCAGTTGGCTCAACGGTTTCGGTGCGTCAAGCGGCGGAGGGTCGAGTCGCACACGATCGACTGCGTATTTGATGATGGCGTCGGCGAGTTTCTGGCTGTCTTCGTCGTGATAGTGCATCCAGTAGCCGTCGGACTCGTCCGGGTACGGCGACGGCGTCGTGGACATCGACGAAACACTAGAACGATGCGCAGGTGCGCTCGTGGTCAGGCGAGGCTGACGATCTCCAACCACGATTCGTTGTAGTAGTCGACCTGCCCATCGGGCATCACGAGCACCTTCGTGGGTGCCAGTTGTTCGACGAAGTCGGTGTCGTGGCTGACGAGCACGATGGCCCCGTTCCATTCGGCCAACGCTGATGCGACGGCATCACGACTGGATGGGTCGAGGTTGTTGGTCGGCTCGTCAAGCAGCAACAAGTTGTTGCGACCGACCATCAACATTGCGAGGGCAAGCTTCGTCTTT
>JBMTYA010000163.1:0-3448 GCA_049454015.1 Ilumatobacteraceae bacterium
CGACATAGTCGCAGCGACCGTTGACCGATGGCAGATTGAAGAGCCGCTGCATCTTTGCAGAGTCGTCGTGGTTGCCGGGTGCGAGCCAGACGGGCACGGTGGGCGTCGCAATCACTTCGGCGAATGCTGCATACTCCACATCGGTGCCGGCCTTGGCTGCGCAGTCACCGGTGATCACCACACCCGCACAACGTTGTGATGCATGCGCGAGTGCTGCGGTGAGATTGCCAACCGGGTCTGCGCCAGCGTGCGTTTCTTCGCCTCGACCAGGGATGTGCGTGTCAGAGATCTGAGCAATCACCGTGCGCGGCATGCGCTCAGAGTAGAGCTACTGAGTGGAGCTGAGGGGAATTGAACCCCTGGCCTCCTCCATGCCATGGAGGCGCTCTACCAACTGAGCTACAGCCCCGAAATCGCCTCGTAAACCTATCGGACGGAGAGGACGGTCGTCATACTCCAACGACGGCGCTACGTGCGCCAGTCGAGAGAGGGGCGGTCGCGATAGAGACGCTCGATCTCGTAGAAGCGCCGAGTTTCTTCGGCGAAAATGTGCACGACAATGTCACCGTAGTCGAGCAAGATCCACTGCGACTCCGAGATGCCCTCGGTGCGCACCGGGGAGCGTCGGTGCTCCAGTCGGATGCGGTCTTCGACTTCGCCAGCAATCGTGCGCACGAGCCGCGGGTTGCCCGCGCTCGTCACGACGAACAACCCGACGATCGGCAGCACTGCAGACACGTCGATGACTCGCACATCGCTGCCCTGCTTGTCGTCGGCGGCCTTCGCGGCGGTGCGCGCCAGCGCGAGGGTGTCGGCGTCGATGGATGTAGTCATGCGGGTTACTTGAAGACCGTCAGTTTCGCACCGAATTGGCAAAATCTGCGCCGAGCGTGATTGCTGCATCAATGCCCGCCACGGGTGACTCCCAGTTGCGAGTCTCGACCGACACGAAACCGCCTGCGAGCAACGCCGACAGGGCGTCGGCGACTTCGCTGTCAGCTTCGATGAGTGTCGCCGCCTGTTCTCTCGCCGACACCTCACGCATCACGCCGACACCTATGCCCGCTTCAAGCAACGCCGCCACCGCAGCACGGCTGACGACTGGGTCGTTGAACGGGCTGTCAATCATCACGGTGATGGGTAGGTCAGCACCAGCGAGTGCACTTGGCGCCACCGAGGCGAACACCATCACCACCTCTGCGCGGTCGAGCGAATACAGGTCGAGTCGTTTCGGGTTAATGGTCTTGTCAAGCACCGGGGCAGCTGCAAGTTGCCACACCTGTATCGCGCCGCCAATCACACGACGCATGAAGTTGCTCGCGTCGGCGAGACCGGCCGGCGTCATGTCAACTTCTGGCGGTAAGTCGAGACCCGCACCGACTCGTTTGACGACACCATTCCACACTTCGCGGTGGCGGGCGAAACGCTCCGACTCTTTCTCGCTAGGTCGTCGTGCAAGAAGAATGTCGACGAGCCGGTCGATGGGGTACGACGTCTCACCTGCCGACGCCAACTTGGTCGGGGTTCCGTCAACGGCCACCGTCACCACATCGCGGTCGAGCAGCACGTCGACGCCACCCAACGGGGCAAGCACGTCGATCAACTCTGCCCGACTCAGCGCACCGACGGCGACAAACGATAAATCAAGCAGTCCTTGCACTTCGTTGGCGAGCCCACCAAGACCGTCGGTGGAATACACCTCGGCAAGTCGGCGCGGAAGCTTCGCTTCATCTACAGCAACCTCTGCCGAGTCGGTGGCAATGGTTTCGGTGGCCGCACCAATCGGCAACAGCACGAGTGTGCCGCCGACGCCGCCTGCATCCATCGTGGCGACAAAGAGGTGACTCAGTTGGCCGCCTTCGCCGAGTGCAGCGACGAGTGCCGCGGGGGTATCAGGTATCGAGACGGCATTCACCGACACAGCCGTTGACGACTGTGAGTCGAGAAGTTGGTTCCACGCCACCACGCCGCCGAGCGGCAACATGAGTGCCGAGGCGACACCAGTCGCTATTGCGATGCGCAACGCGCGCACTTGACGCGAACGAAACGTGGTCATGCCGTGACTCCCACGCCGTAGAGCCTGCGCGTTCGAATCTCGTCTACGACTCGTGACGTCAAATGTTCCGACACGTCGTCGCCGTTGCGCAGCCTTTCGCGCAACTGCGTGCTGCTCACATCTACGGGTGGCACGATGAGCAGCTTCCAACCGCGCTTAACGTCGGTGATGTAGCCCGGCCTGTCGACCACCACGATGGTTGCCAGGGTCTCGATTGCTGACGACTCGTGCCACGACCCGAAGTCATCCACCAAATCGCGGCCGATGATGAGGTAGAGCTCGGCGCCGGGGTGGGACTCCCCCAGCTCGCGCAGCGTGGTGATGGTATAACTCGGTCCGCCGCGGCGAATCTCAGCGTCGCTCACCTCGAGCCCGGCAATCGGCTGCCCATCATCACCCCGCGCGAGGGCATGGACCATGGCCAGACGGTCCTTGGCAGGGGTGATTTCTCGGTCAGGCGACTTCTTCCAGGGGTCATTGGCCACCACGAGCAGCACCCGGTCGAGGCCCAACTGGCTGCGGGCGGCCGCGGCGACTGCCAGGTGCCCCCGATGGGGAGGATCAAAGGTGCCGCCGAACACCCCGAGACGTTGCGGCACGCACGAATTCTAGGAGTCGGGCCCGTCAGTGAGCCGCTGAGAACCGCACCAGTACGGGAATCTTCCGCATAAAACCGCGCTTCTATCAGGGTTCGCGTGAAATTCGCAACTTTCCTCTTGACATCGTGCGTGACAATCCTGTAACTTCGCATTTCCCCGAATACCCCCGAAATCCCCCCACAACCCCCCGGCGCCACTCAAACCCCTCGTGGGTGACGTGTCGTCTCCCCCCAACAGAAAGAATTCACAATGTCTGATTCCATCGGTCTCTACCTCAATGACATCGGCAAGGTGCCCTTGCTCAATGCTGAAGACGAGCGCACACTCTCCAAGGCCATCGAGGCAGGCCGCGTCGCCGAGGCCAAGTGGGCCAAGGGCCAGCGCGGTGCCGCGTTGCGCAAAGACATGCGCGATGCAAAGCGCGCCAAGGACCGCTTCATCCGCGCCAACCTCCGACTCGTCGTGTCGATCGCGCGTCGTTATCCGCTACCCCAGGGCATGGACCTGCTTGACCTGATTCAAGAAGGTAACCTCGGCCTAGAGCACGCCGTCGACAAGTTCGACTGGCGTCGTGGCTTCAAGTTCTCCACTTACGCGACGTTCTGGATTCGCCAAGCCATCGGCCGCGCGCTCGACCAGAAGGCGAGCCTCATCCGAATCCCTGGTGACCGTTCTGCCAACCTGCGCGCCGCGTTGCGCCAGGGCTCGGGCGACGCCGAAGGTCTCTCGGCCGAGAATGCCGAACTGCACCGCCTCACCACCCCGGTGTCGCTCGACAAGCCGATCGGTGACG
>JBMTYA010000164.1:0-3394 GCA_049454015.1 Ilumatobacteraceae bacterium
CGTACATGATGTTCGACATCGCCCACCTCGCGGGTTTGGTCGCCGGCGGGGCACACCCCAACCCGGTGCCGTTCGCAGACGTCGTCACGTTCACGACGCACAAAACGCTGCGCGGCCCGCGCGGCGGCTGCATTCTCTCGACCAAGCAGCACGCACAAGCCATTGACAAGGCGGTGTTCCCAGGTCAACAGGGCGGCCCGCTCGAGCACGCAGTCGCCGCAAAAGCCGTCGCATTCTTTGAGGCGATGCAGCCCGAGTTCAAGACGTACGCCCACCAAATCGTGAAGAACGCTGCGGCGCTCGCCGAAGCACTCGCGGTGCGCGGTTTCCGTCTCGTCTCAGGCGGCACCGACACGCACATGATGGTGGTCGACTTGCGACCGTTCGATGCCGAGTTGACCGGCAAAGAAGCTCAGGCGGTGCTCGACCTTGCCGGCATCACGCTGAACAAGAACACGGTGCCCAACGACCCGCGCAGCCCATTCGTCACGTCTGGTGTGCGCATCGGTACGCCGTCAGTGACCACGCAAGGGATGCGCGAGGGTGAGATGTCAACCATCGCCGACTTCATCGTCACCACGCTGAAGGGTCGCAATGATCCGTCGGTGGTTGCCGATGTGCGCGCCAAGGTGGCCGCATTGTGCGCAGCATTTCCCGCCTATCGTTAGGGAAGTGAGCGCGGCATGACGAGCCTCGCGTCGTATCTCATCATTGGTTTGATAGCGGCCGCGGCGACCGCAGGTTCGATGCCGTTTGTCATCCGTATCGCCAAGCGCCAGGGCTGGATGGCGACACCCGACGAACGGAGAATGCACCCCGTGCCGACGCCCGACGTTGGCGGCATCGGAATGTTCGTCGGCATCCTGGCTGCGGTGGTCGCTGCGAGTCTGCTTGGAGACTTCGACCAACTCTTCCAAGACAGCACAGAAATCATCGGTGTGCTGGTTGCCAGCGCGATCATCTTTGGGCTCGGCATTCTTGACGACATTCGTGACGTGTCACCGCCCGCGAAAGTGACCGGCATCGTGGTTGCTGCGGTTGCCCTCGTGTGGTTCGGCGTGACGATGTTCCAATTCCGACTCCCGTTCCTCGACGTGTTCGTGTTGTCAGACGATTGGGTTCCGCTCATCACCGTTTTGTGGCTGCTCGGTATGACGCAGGCAATCAACTTGATTGACGGTCTCGATGGCCTCGCTGCGGGAATTGTTGCAATCGGTGCCGGTGCGTTCTTCATCTATTCACTCGAATTGACCGACGGCAACTTGCTGCCGCAACCCAACGTGGGGCCGCTCGTGGCAATTATCGCAGTGGGAGTGTGCCTCGGTTTCTTGCCGTTCAACTTCAATCCGGCGCGCATCTTTATGGGAGACAGCGGGGCATTGCTGCTTGGTCTCTTGATGGCGGTCGCCACCAGCGTCGTCGGCGGTCGTGCCGACCCTGACACACAGTCGGCGAACGGACAGACGTACTTCTTTCTTGCGCCAATCTTCATCTCGTTGCTGGTGCTCGCCGTGCCGATCGTCGACGTGCTCTTTGCCATCGTGCGCCGCACTGCGAGCGGACGCAGCTTCGCGCAAGCTGACATGGGCCACTTGCACCACCGACTCATCCAGCTCGGCCATGGTCCGCGCCGTGCGGTCGTGATCTTGTGGGGGTGGGCCGCACTGCTCTCCACCGTGGTGCTGTTTTCAGCGCTCTACAGCACCGGTTCGGCGCTCGTCGTGCTCGTCATCGTCGGGAGCGCACTGAGCGTGTTCACGGTCTTGCACCCGAGAATTCGGCGAAATGACGCACAAGTTCACGAATCCGATTTGGTCGAGAACGAGCCCCACGCCTAGATTGTTCTGCGGTTCACAAGCCTCGTGAACTGATTCGAAGACGAGCAGACAAAGGTGTCCACGTTGGCAACGCAGCCCGACTCATTGAGCAGAGGAACGGAAATCGCCGGCACGACGCTCATCTTTTTCTTGCTCGGATGGTTCGTCGACAGTCGGCTGAACACCACCCCGTTTTTCATGATTGTGGCTGTTGTCGTAGCCCTCGTTGCGCAGTTCGTGAAGCTCTACTACGTCTATAACGCGCAAATGACCCAGCTTGAAGCGCAGCGACGCGAGGCGGTGCACTCACGATGAAAAACAACGTGAACCCCTCTGTGCTCGCCATGCGCGACACCGGCCCGTCGCCCGAGGCAGAAATCACCCGCGACATCGTGAAGCGCGGTCTGATCGCTGCACCAGTGTTGATCGGTGCCTCATGGTTGATCTGGGGTAGCGCAGGAGCATGGTCGAGTGCGTACGGCCTCGGCCTGGTGTTGTGCAACTTCATGATTGCTGCTGGTCTCGTTGCTACGACGGCTCGCATCTCGTACGCACTCATGATGGCGGCGACGTTGTTCGGCTACATTCTGCGACTCGGCATCGTGGCACTCGCGGTCATGCTCGTTCGCAACGAGACCTGGGTTGATCTCATGGCGCTTGGCCTCACGCTCATTGTCACGCACCTTGGCTTGTTGTTCTGGGAGATGCGATACGTGTCGGCGAGCCTCGCCTTCCCGGGCTTGCGACCGACCGCGTCGGCATCACCTGAATCGATCTCCAACGAAGACATCTCCGCTACGACAGAAAAGGCAACTGTATGAACCAGCTCTCGACTCTCGCCTTCGAGTTTCCACCAATCAACGTGTTGCTGCGTTGGCAGGACGTGGCCCCCACCATCAACAAGGTGGTGCTCATTGGCTTCGCGGCGGCTCTCATTGGAATGGGCATCTTCCTCGCCGCGGCCCGCAAGGACCCGAAGAAGGCCCCGAAGGGCGTGCGCAATCTCGCCGAGGTGATCATCGAGTTCATTGAGAAGCAGATCATCATGCAGACGATGGGACCGTCGGGCCTCGCCTGGACCCCGTTCCTTTTGTCGATGTTCGTCTTTATCTACATCTGCAACGTGCCGGGCATCATCCCATTCATCCAGATGCCCGCGACTGCGCGAATGGGCTTGCCTGCGTTTATGGCGCTCATGGTGTGGGTCGTCTACAACGTGACCGGCATCAAGCACCAGGGCCCGATCGGCTACTTCAAGTCAGTGCTATTCCCGCCGGGAGTGCCGAAGGCTCTTTACGTCCTTGTCACGCCCATCGAGCTCATTTCCACCTTCATCGTGCGACCGTTCTCGCTTGCCGTGCGACTTTTTGCGAACATGCTGGCTGGTCACTTGCTGCTCGTCATTTTCGCCCTGCTCTCAGAGGCGCTTTTCCAGGCGCGCGATCGCATCCTGATTCCGGTGGGAGTGCTGCCATTTGCGGTGCTGCTCTTCCTCACGGGCTTTGAAGTGCTCGTCGCCTTCTTGCAGGCCTACATCTTCACCACGTTGACCGCCGTGTACATCAACATGGCGTCGC
>JBMTYA010000165.1:0-3374 GCA_049454015.1 Ilumatobacteraceae bacterium
GCAGGCCCGTGCCTAGCCAGTCGGCCACGTCGCCGCGTTCGCTCACGCGGACCTCTGCAGGCTACCGACGCGAGAGTCGCAGCCCCCAGACAATCAAGCCGGCGCCAATGACCGCCGCAACGACGAGTGGAGCGATTGCACCTTCGGTCAAAGCAGTCGTCAACACCACCGCCCACACGCCAGTTGACACAGCCGTCGCAGCAGACATCAACGCTTCGGCCCTGCGGTACGAAAGCAAGAACAATGCTGCCGAAATCACTAAACCAATCACTGCGATGACATCGCCGCCATACGTGTTCTGCTGAACGCATCCAACGCCAATGACGATGAGCGACGCCACGAGTGGCGGGAGGCTCGGCTTCAGCCTGCCGAAGATTGAAACGCTCGCGGCAGCGACGCCCATGATGCACAGCACTACACCCGTGGTCTCCATGGAGAAATTCGCCCAATCACCTGCGAAACCAACGAAGAACGCCAGTTCAGCGATGACCGCAGCAATCGCCAAACCAGCGCGTGTGCGCTGGAACCACAACAACGACCAACTTGCGGCAATGAATGCACCGACGGTACCCGCGGCTGCGCTGGGGTCATCGGGCAACAGCACGGCGACTGAGAAGCCGAGCGGCACACCGGCGAAAGCCCCAACGATGCCGGCCAAGAACAAGAGTGACTTCGCTCGTCGGATCAGCCAAGCGACACCTTCGGCAATCGCTGCGACGAGCAACAACACCGCCGCGATGAGCACTTGCGACGGGTCGTCGCCCAGTACTCGGACAATGACGGCAAACCCTGCCGACACCAACAAGATTGCTCCGAGCACGATGAGTGCGATACGCATCGGAAAACGTTCGGCGCGCACCTCGCGCTCGAACGACATCGCTACTAGACGATCGCGGAGGTCTTCGTCGATAATGCCGCGATCGTGCGCGACGTTGAGACCCGTCTCCCACTCACCCATTACTCGACGACGACGGAACCCTTCTTCGCTTTCGAGTTGACGAGGAGAATCATCACCTGACCGACATCGAATGGCAGAGGTGCACCGCCCGAGGTGAACGTTGTGCCGGACTCCTTTGTGGGTCGTGACCACTGCGCTTCATACGAGTTGCCGTTGCGCAACACGATGGCGCTGCCCGAGCCGACCGTCTTCACGAGCGGCGTCTTGCCACCGAAGCGGTCTCCGTACTTCGTCTCTTTCTGTTCGACGAGCTGAATGACAACAGTCTTTGGTGTGAGCAAGCTTCGGTTCTGTGCGTCACGATGCACACTGCCATCCATCGAGATGACCCATGCGTTACCATCCCATACACCTGCCACACGAGCCGACGGCCATGAGGCACGGAAAGACTTTGCTCGCTTACCGCCCGCAGGCGACGTGCGATCAAAGGTAAACCCGATGTCGTTCACCGCCGCGACCTGGGTTTCTTTCGCCATCATCGAGCTCAAGCGTGCCAGCTGGTTGTGTGGCGCCTTCTTCGACAAGTTGCGGTAATAGAACGACGAACGTTCGCTTGGCGACATCGATACCGCATTGCTTCGGCGCACCGCCTTGAGCAACACATCGTTTGCGCCGCTATAGACGAGGCCCGGCTTCTCGAACTGCTCAAGTATTTCGAGGTCAGAGATTCGGGCGCTGCGAGTAGGCCCGACGACGCTCGGAAACTTGGAGTTGAACATCGCAGCAATACGGGTGAGACCCCACTCAACTTCTTCTACATACACGAGATCGGCTTGGTAGAGGCCATAATGCGGGCGGTCAGGGCGCGAGTTGCCGTACTTCACCATCACCACTGGTCGACCACCGCCACCTGGCAGGCCAGACAAGGGGCTCGGGCCAGCTTCGGCTGCCGCCAAGGAGCCAGAACCAAGGACTGCAGCCAAGACCACCGCTGCGAGAATTCGTCGACGGGACATAACTAAAACCCCTCTCTTCACGTGGACCTTGGCGAACCTACTGGAATCAGCGGAAATTGTGTGAATAGCGCTGCGTAGCCTGAACGCGTGGCAGAAAACGCCGAACGTACGCCATCTGCACACGACCCGGAGACTTCGGCGATAACCGCTGGACGCGACCAGCACGGAGCCCTCTCGCCCGCATTGTGGGCGTCGAGCACGTGGGATACCACCGACCTCGACGGCACCCACCGGGGCGCAAAATCGGTGCACTCGACCGGCTTCTATTCGCGTTATGCGAACCCGACTGTAGACGCGTTCGAACGCACGATTGCCGAACTTGAAGGCGCAGAGTCTGCATTGGCATTTGCATCGGGGATGGGTGCGATTGCATCAACAGTTTTTGCGCTCTGCTCGAGCGGCGACCACATCGTCGCGCAGCGGAACATGTATGCC
Organism: Ilumatobacteraceae bacterium; assembly: GCA_049454015.1. Taxonomy (GTDB): domain Bacteria; phylum Actinomycetota; class Acidimicrobiia; order Acidimicrobiales; family Ilumatobacteraceae; genus F1-60-MAGs027. Next base: position 2,350 of record JBMTYA010000165.1, read on the forward strand.
GGCACCCTGGGTTTTCTCGACGGCCCATGCAAACGAATGGGAATTGAGGTCACATACGTCGACGGTCGCAACGCAGCGGAATTTGCTGCCGCTATTCGACCCGGCAAAACCATTCTCGTGATGGCCGAGACTCCCACCAACCCGCACCTCGACATTGTCGACCTAGATGCGTTCGGTGCCATCAAGGGCCCGTTCACGATGGTCGACTCGACGCTTGCCACACCACTCGCACAACAGCCGCTTCGTCACGGCGTAAACATCGTGATGCACTCAGCCACCAAGGGCATCGCTGGTCACAACGATGCCACCCTCGGCGTAATCGCCGCTGAGAAGGAAATCGTCGACACCATCTGGGGCTACTCGGTGTTACACGGTGCCACGGCTTCACCGTTCGACGCACTCAATGGTGTGCGCGGGGTGCGCACACTTGGCGCACGACTGCGCCAGCAAAGCGAAACTGCACAGCAACTCGCCGAGTGGTTAACCGCCCACCCCGCAGTGAAACGAGTGAACTACCCTGGCCTCACCTCGCACCCGCAACACGAACTTGCCAAACGCCAGATGCGATGGTTTGGTTCGATCATGTCGGTCGAACTTTGCGGCGGTGTCGAAGAGGCTCGCGCGCTCACCAAAGGCTTGCGTCTCGTGCGAAATGCCGTCACGCTTGGCGGCCCCGACACGCTCATCTCGCATTCGGCCACGAGCACGCATTTGTCGGTGCCGGCGGACGTAAAAGCCGCAACTGGAATCAGTGACGCATTACTACGCGTGTCGGTCGGCCTCGAGTCGGTACGCGACCTGATTGCCGACTTTGCTCAGGCACTCAAATAACTCGCGGCGGTGGCTGCGACTCAGCAGCTCGCGGCGAAAGCCGCGGTTGATCTAACGCTCTTCTTTGAAGATGACGTGTTTGCGGGCGATTGGGTCGTACTTCTTCAGTTCAAGACGCTCACGCGAGTTGATCTTGTTTTTGCGCGTCACGTAGGTGTAGCCGGTGTCGGCGGTCGAACGAAGTTTGATGATCG
>JBMTYA010000166.1:0-3323 GCA_049454015.1 Ilumatobacteraceae bacterium
GACGCGCTCAACGCAATCGCGCGGCGGCGCGAGTGGTTGCAGCGACTCTCAAGCCATCACGTGCTCACCCCGCACGCTGGTGAGGCGGCGCGGATGTTGGGTTGGGGCAATGATGCAAGTCGTGTCAACGCCGCGCGACACTCTGCAGTCAGTCAGTTGTGCACGATCACTCGGGCAGCCATCGTGTTGAAAGGTGCCGACACGCTGATTGCACAGCGTGGTGCGCCCACCGTGACGAATGCGACTGGAAATGCCGGGCTTGCGAAAGCTGGCAGCGGCGATGTGCTGAGCGGAATCATCGGCGCGTTACTTGCTCGCGGCATGCGCACACTCGATGCCGCTGTCGCAGGAGCGTGGATTCACGGTCGCGCTGCCGACGCGCTGGCAGCCGAGGTCGGCGAAGAATCGTATATCTCACGCGACTTGGCCCGTGCGCTGGGCCGTGCCTTCACCGAATATCAACTGGCCGTATCGGCAACTTGACGACGACGCGCAGACCGCCCAGCGGACTGCGCTCGAACGAGGCGGTACCGCCATGTGCCTTGGCGATGGAACTCACGAGATGCAAGCCGAGGCCGCTTCCGCGTACGTCAGTGGAACGAAGAGGATCAAAACGCTGGGTGCCTTCAGCAAGTGTTGCGAGACGGCCCGCATCAAGGCCCGGCCCAGAGTCGTCGATGCAGCAGACGATGTTCGCACCGTCAACCTCGCACCGAACCGCGACGTTCGCAGTTGGCGGTGTGTGCCGGTGCACGTTGCTCGCGAGGTTGGCGAACATGCGATCAAGGAGTGCCGCATCGGCGAGAGTCCAGCTCTCAGCACATGCCAAGGTGACGGTACGTCCAGGGTCGAGCATCAGAAGGTCGTTGAAGTGCGACTCAGCCACGCGACCGCCGTCGACGCGCTCACGAGCGGCGCTTGGTGCCGACGAGACTCTCGCTAGCAACAACAAGTCGTCGATCAGCTTCGACATTCGTTTTGACTCGTCGGCGATTCGGTTCATTGCGCGCTCGCGCACGTCGGGATCTGCTGGTTGTTCGACGGCAAGAATCTCGGAGTAGGCCCGCACCGTGGTGAGAGGCGTTCGAAGTTCGTGGGCTACGTCGGCAAGAAAGTCCCGCATCGCTGCCTCGGATCTGGCCTTTGTATCTGCCGCTGTCTGGAGCGCTCCTACGGTGGAGCTGATCGTCAGCTGCAGCTCGCGAATCTCTCGCGACGTGGCATCGGCAGGCAAGACCGCGTCCAGCCTTCCGGCGGCGATGGAGCCTGAATATTCAACGATGTCGCGAAGCGGCTGCAACGACTTGCGGGTAATGACCGAGGTAACCGCACCCCCGAGGAGTGACACCACCACTGCAATCATCAGGCTGACAAACAATTGGCGCTCGAAGGTGTCACCAATATCGGAAAGCGACTCACCGATGACGAGCCACTGGTCGTTGCCCAAGTTGACAGAGACAAAACGAGTCCGCTCGGTGCCGACGGTGACCGGAGTTCTCGCTGCTTCAGTGAGCCGTTCGGCAGGGATTGGTTCGATACCGCCTGAACTACTCGTTTCGTTCGCGAGCAGGTCGAGTGGCTCTTCGCCTGGTGCGGCGAGTGCGGCGACGAAGTCCCTCGGCGGGGCGACGAGCCCGGCGAGGAGAGCCTGTAACGGATCTTTTTCGAGACTCACTGCACGCTGGAGCGAGACCAGGCGGTCGTCCACTTTGGCAATCGCATTCGACCGGCTGGCAACGGCGGAAAGCACTGCAAGTGAAACTGAAGTGAGCGCAATGACCACGAGCACCAGCAGTGAGATTCGGCGACTCAGCGTCATGTGACCGACTCGAATTTGATCCCGAATCCACGCACGGTGACCACGTGCTCGTGGCCCTCACGGTCGAGTTTGCGACGAAGATATGAGACGTACGTCTCGACCACAGTGGAAGTTGTCTCGTAGTCGATTCCCCAGACTGATTCGAGCAAGTGATTCTTGGAAAGTACTTGTCCAGCATTCACCATCAGATGATGGAGTAGTCGAAACTCGGTGGGCGAGAGCGTCACGGGTTCACCAGCGTGCGTGACGCTGGCTGAGTCAGGGTCGATTTCGACGTCGCCGCAGACGATGGAACCCGACACGGTCGCCGAACTTGACCGACGTAGCACCGCCGATACGCGCAATGAGAACTCCTCGAGGCCGAATGGTTTACGGATGTAGTCGTCAGCGCCGAGTTTCAAGCCGCGCACGACGTCCTCTCGTTCGTCGCGAGCTGTCAGCATGATGACAGGGAGTGTCGGTTTGCGGCGGCGGAGTTTCTCCAAAACGGCAAACCCGTCGACTCGCGGCATGTTGACGTCGAGTATCACTAAGTCGAACGACTCGCGAGTTGCCGTTTCGATGGCAGCTGCCCCGTCGCGTGACTCGACTGCTTCGTGGCCAGCAAGGCGCAAGGCATCGGCCACCGTTTGACGCAGGACCGCGTCGTCGTCAACTACGAGTACTCGTGCTGTCGGCATGTCGGCTGGGTCCCGCAACGACAGTACCTATGGGCGCTTCGTTCGCAAGCACTTCTCTGAGGATTCACATGATTCTCACAAGTTGGTGCCGTAGACCAAGAGCATCCGAGATCTTCTCGGTAACAGCGAATACAGATCCGAGCTCCCCTCGGAACACCTACAAAGGAGACAGCAATGAAACTGAACAAGATCATCTCGGCAGGAGTGCTTGCACTCACGTTGAGTTCATATTCGGCAACCGCCTTTGCCAGCACTGGCGACACCGCCGGAGCGTCGACGGCTTCCGATACTTCGACAACCGTGCCGGCGAAGAAAGACTCGGCTGCTGCCGCCAAGTTCCGCGCTGATGTGCAGGCCTGGCAGGCCGCAACAAAGACGTGGCTCGCCGGACGAGCTGCGGCAATGAAAGAACAGCGCGAATCTGTGGCCGCAGCTTCGGCAACCCTGAAAGATGCGCTCGCTGCTGCGACCACCAAGGACGCGCGCAAGACAGCAATGGAAGCGTTCAAATCGGCGCGTACTGCTGCGACCACGAAATACCAGGCTGCAGTTGCTGCACTTGGCGAGCGACCAGTTCGACCGACTCGTTGATTGCTGCCGATCGGCGCGTCGACCGATAAGGCCCCCGACGCATTGATGTCACAGTTGATGCGTTGCGTCGTTGGATGATGCGTTGAGCAGCACTAACGACATTATGCACAAACGAGTGCCAGAGCCGTGCTCGGTGGTGCGGGCGAACCCGCACCCCGGGCAGGGCACCGTGTTGGTACTCGGAACCCCGCGCGGCGGCACCTCCGTTGTGGCTGGCATTTGCCACTTGCTCG
>JBMTYA010000167.1:0-3289 GCA_049454015.1 Ilumatobacteraceae bacterium
ACGTGTACAACCTCGTCACCAAGCGCGCCCGCGTCGAAGCCGAAGGCCACATGGAGTGGATTGACGGCAACATCGGCTCCAAACTCACGATGAAGTACCCGAGCGTCTACCTGGTCGGCCCCAAAGCAACCGGTGAGGTGCTTTCGGTCGCCTACGCCGGCCCAGGCCAGCATCAAGACGCCGGCGCAAAGATGGTGCACGCTGCACCAGAGACGTCGTCAAAGATTGTTTCGAAGTCGATCAGTAAGGACGGTGGCATCACCACCTATCGCGGGCTCGTGCGGGTAGAAGAAGGTGCGACCGGCTGCAAGAGCCACGTGCAGTGCGACGCGCTCATCCTCGACGAAGAGTCGGAGAGTCGCACGCTGCCGTACATGGAAGTCGGTGAGCGCGACGCACAGATTGGGCACGAAGCCACGGTGTCGAAGATCGCCGACGAGCAGTTGTTCTACTTGACGAGCCGCGGTCTCACGCCAGAGCAGGCAATGGGCATGGTGGTGAATGGCTTCATCGAGCCTGTCACTCGCACCCTGCCGATGGAATACGCCGTCGAGTGGAGCCGTCTCATCGAGTTGCAAATGGAAGGTTCCGTCGGCTGAGCACGCTCGCGGTGCGCTTCGTGCGCAACCGCTTCGAGTGCGAACTACCGTCAATACACCCATGTCGATGCGCATCGATTGCAGGCACTTCGAAAGCCGCACTTATAAAAACGGCGACACGGTGCGTGGCTGCAAGCTCGGCCTTGCCCCTGAGGCACCGTGGCGCTGCCCGACCGACTGCCCGAAGTTCGATCGCCGTGCGATGGACGTCGGCTGGACGCACGGCACGCTGGTGACCGGTGCAGCACCGCAGGCGCCTTCGAGCCTCGATGACGGTACGGCTGCTGCAATCCTCAGCGAGGCCGAGTCGATCATCAATGCCATTGCCCCCGAAGTGGTCAGCGAACTCGAAAAAGGAAAGCCCAAGAAGTTCAAGCGCAAGAAGAAGCGCAAGTAGCTGAGACAATGACGACGCTCGCTTCGCTCGTGCTGCCCACGGCAGAGTCTGAACTTTGGCGCTACAGCCGGATTGGCGAACTTGAATTGGGCGACTTCCGCGCGGCCGCATTGCCGACGAGCGTGGTGGGCGTTACCGCGTCGAGCGACTCAAAAGTCGCCCTCGACATGGTGTCGAGCGAAGCACCCGACGTGTTCGAGGCATACAACTCCGAGCATGCCCAAGTAGTTCATATCGCCACGAAGCGCGGCGAAGTAGTGGAAGCACCAGTGGTGGTCGAACACTCACTTGCCGAGTCGGGCGTCGTCTGCACGCCGCTGCTTGAGATCGACGCCGCCGAGAACAGCGAAATCACGGTTGTCGAGCGCTTCACGAGTAGCGACGACGCAAGGTCGCTTCTCATTCCATCTGTCCGAATTCGTTCAGCACAATCTGCTCGAGTCACCTACGTGCAAATCAACGAGCTCGGCCGGGCCACGTGGTCGATTGGTTATCAGCGGGCGAGTGGCGAGCGCGACTCGAGCATTTCGACGAGCACCATCGCACTCGGTGGTGACTATGCACGAGTGCGGGCCGCAGTGCGACTCGTGGGCACCGGCGCAAGTGCCAAGCAAGTCGCCCTTTATTTTGCTGACGGCGCGCAAATGCACGACTTTCGCACGCTGCAAGACCATGTCGCGCCACGCACGCGAAGCGATTTGCTCTTCAAAGGTGCCGTCAAAGACACCGCAAAGAGCGTTTACACGGGCCTCATCAAGATTCGCGACACTGCAGACAAAGCCGAGGCCTTCCAGACCAACCGCAACCTCACGCTCTCGAGCGGCGCATGGGCAGAGAGCGTGCCGAACCTTGAGATTGAAACCAACGACGTGAAGTGCAGCCATGCCAGCACCGTAGGCCCGATCGACGAGGAGCAGCGTTTCTACTTGGAGAGTCGTGGCATCCGCCCGGAGATTGCCGAGCGACTCGTGGTGTTCGGCTTCTTCGCCGACGTAATCGACCGCCTGCCCGCGGCCGCCCAGCCAGAGATATTGCGACAAAAAGTTGGGGCTCGCATATGACAATGCAGAAGGTCTGCGCTCTCGCCGACGTGGTAGATGGCTCAGCAGCAAAGTTTGAGGTCGGCCGCCACACCGTCGCGTTGGTGCGCATCGGTGACCAGGTGTACGCCATCGGCAACCGTTGCAGCCACGCCGACGTCGCATTGTCTGACGGAGAAGTCGACTGCGACACCAAAGAACTTGAATGCCCGCGTCACGGCAGTGCGTTCAGCCTCGAAACAGGCAAACCGAACACCTTGCCCGCCACCCAGCCCGTGCCGGTATTCGTGGCCGAAGTGCGCGATGGTGACGTCTACGTGTCTGACCAGGCGGCGTCATGAACGCGAACGTGAGCGAGGTCATCCGATGAGCACACTCAAGATCTCTGGTCTTGCCGCCGAAGTTGGTGGCAAGCAGATTCTGAATGGCATCGACCTCACTGTCAGCTCGGGTGAGGTACACGCCGTGATGGGCCGTAACGGCGCCGGCAAGTCGACGTTGTCGGCCGTGCTGATGGGCAAGCCCGGATACAAGGTCACGGGTGGCACCGTCACCCTCGATGGTGCAGATGTGCTCGCGATGCCCACATGGGAGCGCGCCCGCGCAGGAATGCATCTGGTGATGCAATATCCGACGGAGATTCCGGGTGTTGGTGTCGACGAGTTGCTCGACGAAGCGTTAGCCGAGCGCGGTGGCGACCGAAGTGGACTTGCTGCCCGCATTGCAAGCGAAGCCTCAAAGATCGGCCTCAGCGAGGCGCTCACGCATCGCGCGGTGAACGTCGACTTCTCGGGCGGCGAGAAAAAACGCAACGAGACGCTGCAGCTCGCGGTACTGCAACCAAAGATTGCCGTACTTGACGAACTTGACTCTGGCCTCGATATCGACGCGTTGAGCGACTGTGCTCGCCGGGTGGAACAAGCAACGCACGAGACGAACCTCGGCGTGCTGGTGATCACGCATTACAGCAGGCTGTTTGCCGACCTGAAGCCCGACTTCGTGCACATCTTGTCGAAGGGCCGCATCGTCGCAAGTGGCGGCCCAGAACTCGCTGATCGCGTCGAACGCGACGGCTACGACGCATTCACGGCGTAACGCACGTCGCACCCGACAAATTGCGCTCGCCAGACCCTCGCGCCGCACAGCGCGACCGCCATGACTCGTGCGCTGTGCAAGCGGCTCACCACGAACGTCACGTAGCGGGGGAGTGCATAAAAACAAAGAGTAGATACAAAACGAAAGGGCCCGCCCGT
>JBMTYA010000168.1:0-3288 GCA_049454015.1 Ilumatobacteraceae bacterium
CCGTCAAACACGTGCACGAGTGCGGTGTGTCCGGCCTCGGGCGACCACTGCACTTCGTCGCCCGAATGCAACAACACGTGCGCATACGTCATCGGGCTCGTGGTCTCCACTGCACCCGTCACGCCCATCACGGTGCCTGCCACGATGCGCACTTCTCCGCCGTTTGGCAACGCGACACGACGCAACTCCTGCGATTCGAACCCCTGATAGCGAGGCGGAATCATCTTGGACGAAGCAGGAAGATTCACCCACAGCTGAAACCCGTGCATACGGCCGCCAGAATGCAGAAAATCATCCGTTGGCAACTCGCTGTGAATGACTCCAGAACCAGCGGTCATCCACTGCACACCGCCCGGACGAATCGTTGCGACCGCGCCCGTCGTGTCGCGATGCTCCATCGCGCCGTGCATGAGATACGTGACTGTTTCGAACCCGCGGTGTGGATGCTCCGGTGCACCGATGGCCTTGCCGGGCGCGTACTCCACTGGGCCCATCTCATCGAGCAGCAGGAACGGGTCGATGTGACTCACTCGTGCCGTCGGAAACGGACGACGCACGACGAAGCCGCCGCCCTCGACCGTGCGCTCGGCGTCAATAATCATGTTCAGTGGTCGCTGCGTCATCGGCGAACCAACACTCTCACTTCAGCAGCAGAAGCGACTGCCCCCGCCGCAGAAACACCAGCGCCGGCCTCGCCTGCAGCCTCGCGAGCGTGATAGCTGGATCGCGTCAACGGGCTCGATTCCACGTGTGAGATACCGAGCGACTCGCCGAATGCTTGATACTGCGCGAACTCTTCTGGTGTCGCCCAGCGAACGACGGGCAGATGGTCTGCCGAGGGTCGCAGGTACTGACCGATAGTCACGATCCGCACTCCAACCGCTGCCAAATCGACGAGCAGCGACTCGACTTCTTCTTTGGTCTCGCCGAGACCAAGCATGAAGCCTGATTTCGTGACAAGACCTGCGCGCTTGGCCCGAGCAAGCACCGACAAACTTCTTGCGTATCCCGCCGACGGTCGCACGATTCGTTGCAGACGGGCGACGGTCTCGATGTTGTGGTTGAACACCTCAGGTCGCACTGCGAACAACTTCTCAAGCGATGCATCATCACCCTTGGCATCAGACACGAGAGTCTCGACTGCAGTGCCCGGAGTGCGCTCGCGAATGGCCTTCACACACTCGGCGACGTGGGCAAAGCCACCATCTTCAAGGTCGTCGCGGGCCACCATGGTGAGCACTGCGTGCGACAAGCCCATGCGTGCCACGGCTTCGGCAACGCGGTGCGGCTCATCAGCATCGGGCAACTCCGGCTTTCGCGTGTCGACAAGACAGAACCCGCACGCGCGCGTGCAACGCTCCCCCAACACCATGAAGGTGGCGGTGCCGTCTTTCCAGCATTCAGAGAGATTCGGGCAGCCAGCTTCTTCGCACACCGTCACGAGGTGCAGGTCGCGCAGCGTCTTTTTCGTCGCAAGCACGTCGGTGCCGTGCTCGACCTTGGGTCGCAGCCACTCGGGTTTGCGCTGCGTGATGTGCATGCCGACAACGTCTGGTTCGTAGTCCCACGCAACATCGTGGCGATCGCTCACGCCGCTGCCCCATTGATCACTCACGCCACTGCCCCACCGCTCACTCGCAAGTCGCGCGACAATGTCGGCGACTTCGTGCATTGAGGCGTTGCACCCCTCTTCGCGCAGCGAGGTGACGGGATGCTCGGCGATGCCACACGGCACGATGTGGTCACGCATGTAGCGCAGGTCGGGGTTGATGTTCAGCGCAAAGCCATGCATGGTGCGTCTCGCAGTCGACCCCCGCGCAACACGCACACCGATGGCACAAATCTTTCTGGCACGCGACGTGTCAGCATCAATCCACACGCCCGGATAACCACTCTTTCGTCCAGCGACGACACCAAGTTCGGCGAGCGTGTCAATGACCAACTGCTCCACACTGCATACATAGGCGGTGATGTCGGCGGGTGATGCGTCGCCGTGCTTGCCCGGCAATGAACGAATCGGATACACCACCAACTGACCCGGGCCGTGGTATGTAATGTCGCCGCCGCGATTCACGCGCACGAGCTCCGCTCCCACCGCAGCTGGATCACATTTCAGGTTGGTGGCGAGGTCTGCCGATGCACCGTGCGTGAACACGTGGTGGTGCTCGAGCATGAGCAAGTAGTCATCGGTCGCGTGCTCGAACAAGGCATGCTGAAGCGCGAGCGCGTCGCGATACTTCACCCGCCCGAGCCAGCGGACGCGCATCAGAGTTCCGCCGACCAGTCCTGCGTCTCGAGGATCTGCTTCACCTTCGCCAAGAAGTTCGCGGCGTAGGCGCCGTCGAAGGCGCGGTGGTCCCAACTCATTGCAAGGTTGCCGACCGGGTGGATTGCGATGCTCTCCGAGCCGTCGGGCAGGCGCACCGCCACCGGCTTGCGCACGATTGCATCGGTGCTGATAATCGCAACCTGTGGTTGGTTGATGATCGCCATCGTGAGCACCGAACCAGCAGACCCATTGTTGGAGATCGTGAAGGTGCCGCCTTGGATTTCATCCGGCGACAACTTGCGCGAACGAGCGCGCGAGGCAAGGTCGTTGATTTCTCTGGCGATTGCTCGCAAGCGCTTGCCTTCGGCCCCGCGCACGACCGGCACCAAGAGCCCTTGGTACTCGAGATCGACGGCGATGCCGAGGTCGACGTATTTGTGCACGACGAGCGTGTCACCGTCGAGGCTCGCGTTCATGTGCGGGAAGTGCGCAATCGCATCGACGATTGCACGGCTGATGAACGGAAGGTATGTGAGCGAGAAACCCTCGGTGGACTTGAACGAATCTTTCGATGCGTTGCGCGCGACGTCGACGTTTGCGTAATCGACTTCGACCACGCTGAAAGCGTGCGGAGCAGTGCTCTTGCTCGCAACCATGTGGCTGCCGGTCAAACGACGAATCTTGGAGAGCGGCACGACTTCGTCGCGCGAACCGACCACCACACGCGATGCAGCCGCGGGTGCCGGTGCAGCGGCGGGTGCAGATGCAGCAGCGGGCGCGGAAGTTGGAGCCGGGGCTGGCGCAGCAGCTGGTGCTGGCGCAGCAACAGGCGATGGTGCCGCTGCCGGCGCTGCAGTCTGTGCGGGTGCAGCGCCGCGAGTAAGACCATTCGCGTCGATGTAATCGAGCACGTCTTCGCGAGTGATGCGACCACCAGGGCCGGTGCCGCTCAATGCATTCACATCAATGCCGTGGTCGGTGACAAGTCGTCGCACCACCGGCGAGAGCACGATGTTGGT
>JBMTYA010000169.1:0-3285 GCA_049454015.1 Ilumatobacteraceae bacterium
CCACCCATCGAGCGACACCGGCGCCCGCGACCTGTTGTCGGTCTGACCTCGTCGCTTGCGCATGCGCAGTCTCCGAGTGCTGCTCTTGCGGCTGCTGCTCACCTTGGTGTTCTACGTGGTGGTGACTCCTCTTTCGCTCTTCTTGCGCGTCTTTGGCTTTGACCCATTAGCCCTGCGCGCGCCGCGACAAACGACGACCTACTGGACGTCGCGTGCCAACGCGTCGTCGCACCAGGTGCAGTTCACAAAGGTGCGCTGACTCACCAGAACTAGCGTGAGAAGCGCATGAGAGTTCTCGGCATCTCGGCGTACTACCACGATGCTGCTGCGGCTCTCATAGTTGATGGCGCAGTGACTGCCGCCGCGCAAGAGGAGCGCTTCACGCGCGTGAAGCATGACAAGCGTTTCCCTATCAATGCGCTTCGCTTCTGTCTGCGACGAGCGGGTCTCACGCCGGCCGATCTGGATGCAGTCGTCTTCTACGACAAACCTGCACTCAAGTTTCAGCGACTCGTGCAAACTCATTTGGCCTTTGCCCCACGAGGGCTTGGCACTTTTCTCGACGCGCAAACCAGTTGGTTAGGTGACAAGCTTTTTCAGCGCCGCGCCCTCAAGCGCCTACTTCAGCAAGAACTCTCAGCCGAAGTCGATTGGTCGCAGAAGCTCTTCTTCTCTGAACACCATCTGAGCCACGCAGCAAGTGCGTTTTATCCGTCACCATTTGAGACTGCGGCAATCCTCACGATGGATGGCGTTGGCGAGTGGACCACCACGTCACTCGCACTGGGCCGCGGTAACGACATCCGAATCATTAGAGAGATTCACTTCCCGCATTCGCTCGGCTTGCTTTATGCAGCCTTTACTTCCTACACCGGGTTCAAGGTGAATTCTGGTGAGTACAAGGTGATGGGCCTCGCGCCATACGGGACCCCGAGATACGCCGACCTCATTCGCAAACACCTGATTGCTGTCGCCGACGATGGTTCGTTCCGTCTCAACATGAAGTATTTCGACTACTGCGCTGGTCGCTCGATGACAAACTCTGCTTTCCACGAACTCTTCGGTGGTGAACCCCGCGCCAGTGAGTCACCGCTCGAACAACGACATATGGATCTAGCGGCCTCAATTCAAGCTGTAACAGAAGACGTCGTGCTTGGTTTGGCGCGTGGTGTCGCTGCCGAGACAGGTGAGCGCAATCTGTGTTTGGCTGGTGGTGTTGCACTCAATTGTGTTGCGAATGGTGAACTCTTGCGAGCTGGCGTCTTCGACAAGCTGTGGATCCAGCCAGCAGCAGGTGATGCAGGTGGAGCTCTCGGTGCAGCACTTGGCTGGTACCACCTGCATGCGAATCAACCCAGGTCAACGTCTCAACCTGATGGCATGCATGGCTCGTATCTTGGCCCTCAGTACACCTCGTCAGAGGTAGTTACAAGTCTGCGATCAGCGGGGGCGGTGTTCGATGAGTGCGCGAGTGATGACATCATTGAGCGAACTGCCGCTGCTCTCGCTGAGGGCAAAGCGATTGGCTGGTTTCAGGGTCGAATGGAATTCGGTCCACGTGCTTTGGGGGCTCGTTCAATCATCGCTGATGCGCGGTCTACTCACATGCAAAAGACACTAAACCTCAAGGTGAAGTATCGAGAGTCATTTCGACCATTCGCACCGAGTGTGTTGCGTGAGCATGTCGCTGACTGGTTTGAGATTGATGAAGACAGCCCCTACATGTTGCTCGTTGCCGACGTCATCGCGCGTCGTCAACTCAAACCAACTGGCAGCGAATCGCTCTACGGCATTGACCTGTTGAACCAAGTGCGTTCCGAGGTCCCAGCAGTCACACACGTTGACTACTCGGCACGCGTTCAGACGGTGCACCAGCAAACGAATCCGCGGTACCACGCCCTCATCTCGCGGTTTTATGAGAAGACTGGTTGCCCCGTCATTGTGAATACGTCGTTCAACGTGCGCGGCGAACCAATTGTCGAGTCTCCCGCAGATGCCTTCCGTTGTTTCATGGGTACCGAACTCGATGTTCTCGTCGTCGAAAACTGCTACCTCGAAAAGACGAAGCAGACCGTTGAACGCTCTCGATACGAAGGTGCCTTTGCTCTTGACTAAAGAATTGCGTCAACGCAACAGCATCGTGCCGCAGATGACTGAATACGACGCACTTGGATCTGTATGGCAGCCATATCTGATGTATTTCCACACGCCCAACTACACCAGCACGGTCGTAAACACTGACACCGAAGGCTTCCGGTTTTCCACCTTCAAAAGTCAACGTGTCTCACCAACGTCTCTGGTAACTGACCGAGAGCACCACGTTCTTGTCGGTGGCTCGACTGCGTTCGGCGTCGGGGCTGAGTCGGATGACGCAACCATCGCCTCGCATCTTGCACGAACGACTCAAACACCATGGCTGAACATGGCTGGTCGCGCCTTCTCATCAGTGCAGGAGTATCTCTTGTTTGCCGCTTACCAAGCTGAACTGCCTCGGCTTGGCACCGTCGTCATGTTGTCGGGTTTCAACAACCTCTTTCTCGCGCAACGGTCGTTGCCTTTTACCCCGCCACTCGGTTCGTTCTTCTATCAACAGGCATTTCAAACTGGCATGGAGGCTGGAGTGCAGGGCAGGCGCGAGCTTCTGAAGCGAGCACTCTTTGGTACGCCTACATCGTCACCTCAGCAACAACGCGATCTCGCCGAAGCAATACGACTCGCGGTTGCACTCACGCGTCACAGCCTTCAGTTGTGGAGCTTCATCGCAGAAGCACGCGGATTGAAACTTGTCTACGCACTGCAACCGACCGCATATTGGTCAGGCCGCACGACACATCCAAAGGAAGCCGAGCTCTTCGGGCTTCTTGAACGAATCGACCCAGCACTGGCGGCAACCTTGACGAAGCTCGATGACGCCTGCTACCGGCAGTATCGAGAGCAGTTGGCAATGATGTGCGCTGAACTTGGCGTCAGTTTTATCGATGTCAATGAGCGTCTGCGAAGTCAGAACTCTGCCAGCGAGTGGTGGCATGTTGATCGGGTGCACTATACGGGTGTCGGTAATAGACGAATTGCCGATGCGCTAGCCCAGAACCTGTAGTTTGGACTCGTGCGCCTGCTTGTTGCTCTCGTCATCCTGGTAATCGCTGGAGCAGGTCTTGTCGCGCTTCGTCGACGTAAACCACGAGGCGAATCTGACACCTACCCAATGTGGTAGGCGGACGAGGCGTCCTCCGTGCTCTGCGCGGTTGGTGACCTGATCGAAGATCTCGTCGTGCAACTGCACGA
>JBMTYA010000170.1:0-3271 GCA_049454015.1 Ilumatobacteraceae bacterium
ACTGACGGAAATAGTGCCATACTGTCCGTATGGTACGGACAGTACGAATGGTATGAACATCCGAGACTTGCGATCGATGCGGGTGTTGCTGGTGGTGGCGTTGGTGTTCGGTTCGGTGTCTTCGACGGTGTCGGCACATCGTTCATGGCAGCCGGTGGCGTCGTGTGGGAAGTTTCATGTTGCGTTGCCGAACGATTCGTGGTCGCGGCTAGCGGTTCGATTCGGGCTGGGTGAGCCGGCGTTGTATCGGTTGAACGGCGCTTCGGCTGCGTCGTTCTTGCGTGCAGGAGATCGGGTGTGCGTAGGTCGCAAGGTGGTGCCAGCGTCGACGACGACTGGCACGACAACCACATCGCCAACGACGACCACCACCACCACCACGACGACCACGACGACCACGGTGGTATTACCGGTCGCGCCGCTGCTCACGGTCGGTGAGTTGACAGCATGTCAGCCGGTGTCACTTTCCTGGCGCGGCGCGTCACCTGACACAGGTGTGTATTCGTTGCAGTGGGTGCGAGTCTCAGAGTCGGGCTCGTACAGCTTCACGAACTCTTACGCAATGACTACTGTGCGAGGCACCTCAATCACACTGAACAATTGGTTCGGGGCAGGTGCGACGTACGCGATCCGCGTGTTCGCAATGCACCCCGACTGGGACGGAGTATGGCACAGCACGCAGAACGTGACGCCGCACTCCAGTGTGCAGATCTTCACAGTCCCAAGTTGTGCATCGTCCGATGACGAAGGATCCTCTGTTACATCTTCCACAACGACAACAGTTGCGCCTGACTCCTCAGCAGCTTTTGATGTCAGGACGAATGACGAGGTGCGTGCGCTCGCAATACAGTCAGACGGCAAGATTCTCTTCGGTGGTCTTTTCACAACCGTGGGTGATCCTGCTGTGACGACTAACCATTTCGCTCGGCTCAACTTAGACGGAACCCTCGACACCGGATTCAGCCCCGATGTAGGGGGAAGCAACACGAATCCCGATGTTTATGCAGTAGCAGTGCAATCGGATGGCAAGATCGTCATCGGCGGCAACTTCACTTCGGTTCGTGGCGCTACACGTAATCGTGTCGCTCGACTCAATTCTGATGGCTCTCTTGACACGAGCTTTAACCCAAATGTAGACGCTGACGTTAATGCAGTAGCAGTGCAGTCAGATGGGAAAATCGTGATTGGTGGCGAATTCTCCACAGTCGGCGGCACCGCACGGACTCGTGTCGCGCGACTCAATTCTGATGGTTCTCTTGATACCAGCTTCGGGAGTCCTGTAATGAATAACAATGTCAATACGGTGGCAGTGCAGTCGGATGGCAAAGTAGTCGTCGGTGGTGGTTTTACCTATGTTGGTGCGGCATTTCTTACCCAAACGTATCTTGCTCGACTCAATTCCACCGCCTCTCGCGACACAGCATTTAATAGCAATGTTGGCGGTGGATGTTGTGCGGTAAATGGTGAGGTGAATACTGTGGTGGTCCAGTCGGATGGCAAGATCGTCATTGGCGGCAACTTCACTTCGGTTGGTGGCGCTACACGTAATCGTGTCGCTCGACTCAATTCTGATGGCTCTCTTGACACGAGCTTTAATCCGAACGTGAACGGAATCACCTACGCAACGTTGGTCCAGTCGGATGGGAAAATCATTGTTGGCGGTAGTTTCACTTCGGTTGGTGGCACTACTCGTAATCGTGTCGCTCGACTCAATTCTGATGGTTCACTTGATACCAGCTTTGATCCAAACGAAGCCAGAAGTGTTTTTGCAATGGCGTTGCAGTCAAATGGCAAGATTGTCATTGGTGGTGGTTCTGGCGGGACATATCGGATTAAGCGCCTCAATTCATGACTCGAGTCATGTTGATGTCAATTTGAGTGTTGCATTTGGTGGCGTTTGCTCAAGTTTCCAAGTTGCAATCGACACGAGTAGCCGTGTTACCCGCTTCATTTAGACGAGTGCTCTAGTTGTGCGGACACCTAGATCAACTGAGCCACTTAGGTAGAGAGAACCTCATCAGGGAAGTCTCAGATTTGTATTTGACCGAACCCCCGGGAGAGCTCGAAACGCGCCATCAGCGCGGAAACATGTCACTCCGCTCACTAAATAACCAGAACTTCGTACTAACTACACAGAACCTTAAGACAGCTCAAAAACTGCTGGTCCGACAGACCTAAACTCAAACGACGGTGGATTCAGGATTTCTTCGGGGTTTCGCCCCGACTTCTGGTCCGCCCTCGGGTCGCTAGCTCAGCTGGTAGAGCAACGGACTTTTAATCCGCAGGTCCCGGGTTCGAGCCCCGGGCGACCCACGTGAACACCACCCTCGAGCAGGTTGACCTTGCCATTTCGGGCATGACGTGCGGCGCATGCGCCATGAAAGTGGAGAAGTCGTTGAACTCGCTTGACGGCGTGAGCGCCACTGTCAACTTCGCTACCGAGACGGCGCGGGTCACACTGAACAACGACGTCACGACCGAGCAACTTGTCGCACAAGTTGAAAGAGCTGGCTACGGAGCCCGACTCGTCGCCGACACCACACCGGAAATGCTCGACAAAGAGACCAACGAACGAGTGGCGATGCTGCGTACGCGCTTGACGGTGTCGCTCATCGCGGGCGTGCCGGTCATCGCTCTCTCGATGATTCCCGCAGTGCACTTTTCGGGCTGGCAGTGGTGGGCGCTCGCGTTCTCCGTACCGGTGGCTGTGTGGGGTGCTGCGCCGTTCCACCGCGCGGCATGGATGAACGCACGTCATCGCGCCACCACGATGGACACGCTCATCTCGATCGGCATCATTGCGGCGATGGGTTGGTCGGTGTGGGCGCTCGTGTGGGGCAACGCCGCCGAAGACCACGGTGGCATGAACATGATGTCGTCAGAGATTGACCACATATATATGGAGGTCGCGGTCGCCGTCACGATCTTCCTCCTCGCGGGTCGTTACTTCGAGGCGCGCGCCAAGCGCAGAGCGGGAGACGCCTTGCGATCGCTGCTCGCACTCGGCGCCCGCAGTGCGACGGTGGTGCGCGGCGGCGAAGAAGTGCTCATTGATGCCTCGGCGGTGCAAGTGGGCGACCTCATCGTCGTGCGCCCAGGGGAGATCATCGCCGCTGACGGTGTCGTTCGCGAGGGAAGTTCGTCCGTGAATGTCTCGATGCTGACCGGCGAGAGCGTGCCGGTCGATGTGACCGTTGGTGCAAACGTCACCGGCACCACCGTCAACCTGACGGGTCGTCTCGTGGTGCAGGCCACGCGAGTCGGCGCGGCA
>JBMTYA010000171.1:0-3251 GCA_049454015.1 Ilumatobacteraceae bacterium
GCGAATTCGGGTTCGCAAGCGTGCAATAGGCGAGTAGAGCTGAGACCGTTTCTACAGTGAGCTCTGTCATCGGCAGTCACTTTCAAAGCGCGAAGGAGAGGTCTTTACTTCGTCCAAACATGCGCTTCGTATGACCCGTTGATTACTTGGAAGATCGCCTCGCTCGAAAGTAGCGAATAAGCACGAATGCTGCTGGGACTGTAAATATCAGTGTGATGGGCTGAGCTACCGCTAGCGCCACTACCACAGCAATTGCCATTATCCCGATCGCTACGGCCAGCTGCACCTTCACCGCCGTAGATCCCCAGCGGCTAACTTGCGAAATCTGTTGGTGCAACTGCGGATTACTCGACTTGAGTTCTGCGCTTCGTCGCGAGAACAAGTCACCGATCGTTTCAATTCCCAGCTTTCTTGAGATCTGTGCATGTCCAAAAGCTACGGCGACCACAGCGATCAAGGCGATGAGATAAAGCGGTGAGCTGGTAAGGAGGTCGTTGAAGCCAAGTTGACAAAATCTGCCTGCCTCTTCAAGTTCCTCTGAGCTCCAGCCTTCACTCATAGTTCTTGGAACGTAGCACTTGTCTGCAAGCGCACTCCTCATAGCACTGTCTGCAATCGAATTGTTTAACAACCCGATTCCAGCCAAACCGATGACGAAACCTGCAACGATATTGATTCGGCGCCTGCGCTTATCAGGTGCGGTTGATGATGACATGAGTGTTCCCCTTTGGTCTGATTTGAGTGATCCTGTGAAGCAGCCCTGAGTTTCTGGACTGATTTCGTCTACTCAACGAAGGCCGGACGCCCTTGGGACACGGTTTCTAGAGATTCAAAAAAGTATGTCCTTGTAACGACCTATCGCCGTTGTTTAGTGCAGAAAAACAGATGGAGGCACATATGTTCATACGTCACACAAGTCAGATATTGACTCGAATAATCACAGCCCTAACCGCAGCAATATTGATTGTTGGTTGCGGCTCAGATGGTTCAGGGTGGCCTGCGGAGTATCGGCTACGCCAACTTGAAAGCTGTGAAGAGAAATTTGGCAGCGAGCAAGATTGCCAATGCATAGTGACCGAGATGGAGAAACAACTCTCATTTGACCAGATGGTTGAGTTCATGGCGGCGGAGTCTGGTAAGGATGTGATGTCGTGGGGTCCAAGCGCAATTGAAGTGAATTACAGCATTGTCGAGCCGTGCTTGAATTTTAGTTCTCAACCCTGAGACGCGAAAAAGATCTCGGAATGGGGCTCCTTAAGTGGCGCGCTCGGAGGGACTCGAACCCCCAACCCTCTGATCCGAAGAAGTCTCAGGGGGGTTTGCGGAGTTCGGTTGTGTTGAGACCGTGAGATTCTCCAAGTCAGCCGGGGCCCATAAGGTCTCAGCCGGTTTACTGACATAAATTCTGTCCCAGGAAGGTACCGTTAGGCACGCTGATGTGCATCGTGTGTCAAACAGTTACTGCTGGGGCAGTGGCATTGACTGGGATACTTCCAGTTTCGGTGCCCGAGCCTGAAGCCTTGCAATCGATGACTGCCGCCACGTCGTCAGCTGTGGCACAGGCGGCATCGATTGGAGGGAAGACATGCAAGAAGCTTGGTCAGATACGGAGTACGTCAACTGGCACTTTTAGATGCGTTGTAGTCGGAAGAAGAAAGATCTGGAGGCGTCTTGAGACTGCTGCGGCTGGGTCGTCCACATCAACTAGTACTTCGACCACCGCAGCTCCAATGACCACGACCACCACGACGGTCCCTGCGACCACGACCACCACGACGGTCCCTGCGACCACGACCACCACGACGGTCCCTGCGACCACGACCACCACAATCCGCCAACCTTCGGCTGGTGACAGCTGTAGCGGCATGGGCGAACGGATCGTTAACTCATCCGGAGTGCTGGAGTGCCGACCGATAAGCGGTGCACGCCGTGTTTACATTCAACTCAGCACCGCCTCGCCGAATTCAGTTACTCCAGATCCGCCACAAGCTCCAGCAGCGAGCCGCGAGTCATTCGAGTTATGCAAGATCTTGGATCGGCGATCCACGGTGGTGCAGCCATGGAATGTCGCATTTCCTCTGGGCGATCGCTTCGGCGGTGTGAGGTTGCCGTCAACGGGAACGATCTCGGTTGCACTAATCGCCGTTGACTTCAGCGATGCCGTTGGAACACCTGAGCAACTCGCGGCTGCTGCTGGTCAAGTAGAGGAAGTGAATCGTTGGATTAATCATCATTCAAACTCTCGACTCAGACTCAATTGGCGAACACAACTTACCTGGACACGCATGCCGCGTGCCGCGACGGCATACACCTGGACAGAACCGGGACGCCTGACAACTGCACAACTAATTCTTGATGCCACGGATGTGTCTTTTGACTATTCGGGAATCGACTTTGTCTTCGTGGTTTTGCCAAGCTCGATTGGTGAACATACGCGGGATGGGGTTGTTGCGATTAACAGATCGCTCACCACCGCCGAGGGCACAGTAAAACACCTTTTCGGCGGTGGAAAGTTCTTCTATGAATTCGAGAACGGGGTGCAGCGCGAGCTCTGGAGCGCCTGGATTCACGAGTTGCTTCATCCTGTCGGTTTGCCGGGTCACGGAATTCGAATGAACGTCGACATCATGAACAATCAAAACGGCAAGTCAGTAGTGCTAGGAGCATGGGACTCATACATGCTCGGTTGGCTAGACGCTTCCGAGAACTATTGCATCGTGGCGAGCCAACTTGGCCAGGTGCAGACTCGACTCGTACCACTGGAGCGGCAGCAGCGAGGACTTCGATCATTGATGGTGCGATTGAACGACACACAAGTCATTGTGGTGGAATCGCGACGCGCCGAGGGGTGGGGAACCCGACTCGGCGCGGGACAATACGGGCTGCTCGCTTATGTCATCGATGCGACACAAGACGTCGATCGCTCGTCTGAGAGTGGGTGGGATGGCATTAGCAGCTATCAAACATTCGCGTCCGTTCTACGCCCTGACGGTGTCTCAGCTTCTGAGTTTGTGACTCGCGAGCGGCTGTTCTACCAAGGCGAGTCAGTCTCGTTCGGGGGAGTCAAGATTGAACTCACATTGACGGGGGACACCGACCTAGTGACGGTAACGCGCCAGTCATGAGGCATTGACAGAGGGAGTAATCGCCATACTTCCGAGTCGAGCTGTGCTGTCTCGAACTCAGACTTTGGCGCTGATGAATTGATATGTGTCATTCTGAATGAGTAGAGGCCACTGGCGCGCTCGGAG
>JBMTYA010000172.1:0-3229 GCA_049454015.1 Ilumatobacteraceae bacterium
ACCGTCAACTTGCCGCCTACACCCACGAGGGCTTCTGGCAGTGCATGGACACGTACAGAGACTGGGAATTGCTGAACGAACTCGACCGTAAGAATGAGGCACCGTGGCGTCACTAGCAGAAGACCTCAAACGATTCGCTGGCCGTCGAGTGCTCATTACAGGGCACACCGGGTTCAAAGGGTCGTGGCTTGCACTGCTGCTCGCTCAAGCTGGAGCCCGTGTGACTGGGATTGCATTACCGCCTGAGACCGTGCCGTCACACTTCAGCCTCCTCAATCTCGCTAATGAAATAGACAGTCGCGTGTGCGACATTCGAGACCTCTCAAAACTTGAGTCGGAGTTCAAGAGTGCCAAGCCTGAAGTGGTCTTCCACCTCGCAGCCCAAGCTTTCGTCCGTAAGTCGTATCTTGATCCGCACACCACGTTCTCCACCAACGTGCTTGGGTCGGCAAACGTGCTGGAGTGTGTGAGCCACACACCTTCAGTCCAGACGCACGTGTTCATCACGTCAGACAAGTGCTACAAGAACAAAGAGCAGCAGCACGGCTACGTGGAGACCGACGAACTGGGTGGCATCGATCCGTACAGCCAGTCAAAGGCGGGGGCCGAGCTCGTCTTCGCTGGCTATTGCGCAGCCAAATTCAATGTTCAGAATGCCACTCGCGTTGCGAGTGCTCGCGCAGGAAACGTGATTGGCGGGGGCGACTGGTCGCCTGACCGACTGATTCCCGACTGCATACGCGCGCTCGAGCGTGGAGACGTCATCGAGATTCGCAATCCTCACGCCACGCGACCCTGGCAGCACGTGCTCGAGCCGCTGTCTGGTTACGTCCGACTAGCAGTTGCACTTGAAGATGGTTCCGCGGAGTCGGGAAGCTCTTGGAATTTTGGGCCGCCAGAAACTGCGGTACATGAAGTACACGAGGTGGCGGGCTATGTGGCGACGAGTTGGGGGCGACCCGACGCCGTGAAAGTCGGCAAAGATACGAGTGCAATGCACGAATCGCAATTACTGCAATTGAACAGCGCCAAGGCACATGCTCATCTCTCGTGGTCTACGCGCTGGGATTTCGCGGAGACGATGAATCGAACAACTTCTTGGTACCGCAACCTTCGCGATGGTGCCCAAGCTGAAAGTCTCACGCGCGAGGACATCAAGGCGTACCTCGCTCGATGATTGACGGCATTCGCGTCAGTCCGCGTCGCGTCATTTCCGACCCGCGCGGCGATGTGCTGCACATGCTGAAACGCACCGACGAGGTATTCACCGAATTCGGAGAGGTCTATTTCTCGAAAGTTCAGCCGGGTCAACAAAAGGCATGGCGCCGCCATCGCGAGGCCACTTCTCAGCTAGCCGTACCGATTGGCGCCGTACATTTTGTGCTCTTTGATGACCGAGACACGAGTGCAACACGAGGCGAGCGCAATGATGTCGTCATCGGCGATAACGACTACAGCTTGCTAACGATCCCGCCAATGGTGTGGTACGCCTTCGAAAACATGGGGACCAACGAGGCGCTCATCGGCAGTTGTTCAAGCCTTCCGCACGATCCGAACGAGTCCGACAAGCGGGAGATCTCCGACCCTCGAATGCCGCGACTTCAAGGGGCCTAAGTGGCAGTGCGCCAACGGGTGCTGCTCACCGGAGCAACTGGTCATGTAGGTGGTCGACTTCTCTCGTATCTGTCGACACAGGAGTCCGTGACAACACGAGCGCTAGTGCGAACACCCCGCACCCTTCCGTCGTGGGCAGACAGTTGCGAGATTCGTTTTGGCGACCTGACAGAAGAAGCGACTCGTCGTGATGTGCTCCAGGACGTTGATTGTGTTGTGCACCTTGCCACTCGTGGCTTCTCCTCCGCGCAACCGCCCTCAGATGCAGAACTTGCGATTGAAGAGAAGGCAACACTTGATGTCGTTCGCGATGCAATTGGTGCCGGCGTGTCGCGTCTCATCTACATTTCCTCTATCCACGTATATGGGGAGTCACTAGTCGGTCGAGTCGACGACAGCACATCTATTGCGCCAAACACTGCATATGGCCGTTCACGCCAGCGAATTGAACAGGGCATCTTAGAGCTAGCTAAGTCCGGCAATAGTCAAGTCTCTGTCGTGCGACTGACGAACTCTTTCGGAGTTCCAACTTTCCCGCGGGACGAGACATGGAACTTGTTATTGCACGACCTATGCCGACAAGTTGTGCAGTCTCATTCGATTACCCTGCGGTCTGACGGCCGTGTGTGCCGTGACATGATGGCACTTCGCGATGTCGTCAACGTGCTCGCCCAGATCCTGATGAACAATCTCGACATCCGCGGAACATTCCTGCTCGCTTCAGGTCAAACCATGAAACTCAAAGAGATTGCCGAGTTGGTGCAGCGACATGCGAAATCCACCTTAGGTATTGACGCCGACATCACATCACCAGTGATCAATCCAGTACAACCTCCGGCGTTCCTACTCCACCCTGCCAAGCTGATTGGTGCGGGCATCAAGTTTCCGCAGCATCGCGACGAAGAGATCTGCGACCTCCTTCGCCATGCACAGCACGAGTTTGGGATCGCGAGACCATGAGCGACCTTTCAGCAAGGGTTGAGGTCATCATCCCCACCTACAACCAGGCTGACTTCCTTCGCGAAGCATTGCAGTCAGTGCTCGCGCAGGACTTCACAGATTGGAAGGCCACGGTCGTGAACAACATGTCCACCGACCACACTCACGCAGTCGTTGCCGAGTTCGCCAACCCACGGATTCGCATCGTCGACTTTGCAAACCAGGGCATTATCGCCGCATCGCGAAATCTTGCTCTTCGAGACTCAACTGCCGAATACGTCGCATTCCTCGACTCTGACGACTGGTGGCATCCACAAAAGCTCAGCACGTGCGTTGCGAGACTCGAACAGGGCGCTGATCTCGTCTGCCACGCGGAGGAATGGCGGTCAGAAACATCGACTCGAATCGTGCGCTACGGGCCGCTTCGCCGCACGAAGTATCGGGAGATGTTGCTCGGTGGAAACTGCCTGTCCACGTCGGCAATCGTCGGGCGGACTCGGATGTTCCAACAGGTCGATGGTTTCTCCGAACGCCCTGACTTCATCACGGCAGAGGACTATGACCTCTGGTTGCGAATCTCGCAGAGTGGCTACAAGATCGCACTCATTGACTACGTGCTCGGAACGTTTCGAATCCATGCGGCAAGTGCGAGTTCTTCGATTGCTCGCAACAGCGC
>JBMTYA010000173.1:0-3217 GCA_049454015.1 Ilumatobacteraceae bacterium
TGGTTCTCTGATGAAGCAAACCTCTCGCGCTACAAGGTCGCGCGCTACAACGTCTGAACGTGACTGCGGTGCGATATAGCAGCGAACTCACTGCAGCTCTGAACGACGTGTTGGGTGCAGATATCCAGCGACCCGTGGCGCTACATGAACCAGAGATCACCGACGAGGAAGAGAGGCTAGTAAGCGACTGCCTGAAGAGTGGCTGGGTGTCGTCTGTCGGGTCGTACGTTGGTCAGTTCGAGAGCGATTTATGTTCGTACACCAATGCAAAGTACGCAGTTGCGATGGCGAGCGGAACATCAGCACTGCAACTTGCTTTGCATGCAATAGGTGTAGCTAATGGCGATGAGGTGATCACTCCGGCTCTCTCATTTGTCGCTACGGCGAATGCGGTATCTCACTGTGGTGCCATCCCTCACTTTGTCGACAGCACTGAGTCTGACCTTGGCATCGATGCACAACAACTTCGGCGATATCTTTCAGCAATCACACAGCACCGCGACGGGGCGACGATCAACAGACTCACCGGTCGCCGTCTCGGTGCAGTTGTTCCGGTGCACGTCTTGGGTCTCGCAGCCAACATCGACGAAATCTGTGCCGTGGCGCTTGAGTTCGGCCTACCCGTTGTCGAAGATGCCGCAGAAGCAGTAGGCACCACCATCGGCTCACGGCATGCAGGCACCTTTGGCGTAGCGGGCATGCTGTCGTTCAACGGCAACAAGATCATCACCACAGGTAATGGCGGAGCAATTCTTACCGATGATGAAGCTCTCGCTCATCGCCTACGACATATCAGCAGCACAGCAAAGAAAGTCCATGCCTGGCGATTCGATCACGATGAGATCGGTTGGAACTATCGACTCCCCAATCTGAATGCAGCTCTGGGCTGTGCACAACTCAGGCGTCTCAATTCGCTGCTCGAACGAAAGAGACTTTTGCATGAGCGCTACCAAGCGCGACTAACCGGCAACAACTCGCTGAAGCTCCTCAGTCAGCGCCAAGGCACCACCAGCAACTACTGGCTGAATGCCGTGAGCATCCCGGGTCTCTCCATTGAAGAACGTGAACAAGTGCTCGGCGACTGTCACGCCCAGGGTTTCTTGTGTCGACCAATGTGGACCCTGCTCTCGAACCTCCCGATGTACCGGAGTTCTCCTCGCTCAAATCTGGAGACGGCGCACAGGATTGAATGCGAAACTGTTTGTCTGCCGAGCGGACCTCGACTGGCCCGATGACACGAAAAGTCCTGGCACTCACGACGAGCCGTTCGGACTACGGCCTCTTGCGGCCCGTACTACGCGCGATCAACGACCACGCTGACCTGATGTTGCTGCTACTCGTCTCAGGTACCCACCTCTCGGCTCAGCATGGGAGAACGATCACCGAAATCGAAGCCGACGGTCTGCCAATTGCGGTGCAGATGGACCTGGGGTTGAGCGAAACAGCGAGTGATGCTCGGGATGCAGTCGCAGCGCTTGCGAGTATCACCGCCCAGACCGGACAGGCGCTCCATCACGTGCGACCTGATGTATTGCTCGTACTTGGTGATCGTTATGAAGTTTTGGGTGCCTGCGCCGCCGCACTCATGGTGGGAATACCTGTTGCGCACATTCACGGTGGTGAGCTCACACTCGGCGCAATTGACGATGCCATACGGCATGCCATCACGAAGATTGCCTCACTCCACTTTCCGGTGCACGAGGTATACGCACGACGAATCAAACAACTCGGTGAAGAACCGCACCGAATCAAGTTGATTGACCCGCCAGTCGCTGAAACCTTGAGTGAGTTTCGTCCCGAAACCCGCGCTGAACTCAGTGCGTATCTCGAAACCGAGTTTGAGAAGCATGTCGTTTCACTCACCTTTCATCCGTCGACGATTAACATACGACAGTCACTCGTTGAGCTGTCGGAGACCCTTTCGGCATTGGAGAAGATGTCCGATCTCACCGT
The DNA here is from genome assembly GCA_049454015.1 of Ilumatobacteraceae bacterium. Lineage (GTDB taxonomy): Bacteria > Actinomycetota > Acidimicrobiia > Acidimicrobiales > Ilumatobacteraceae > F1-60-MAGs027. The sequence goes on from JBMTYA010000173.1 coordinate 1,954, forward strand.
TGTCGTAAGCGGTATGAACGCTGACCCAGGTGCAGCCGAACACCAAGCCATGTTGCAGTCATTCGTCCAGAAGGATCCAGCTCGTCGAATCTTCGTTGAATCACTCGGACACGATCGCTATCTCTCGCTTCTCCACTGCTGTGACTGCGTAATCGGAAACTCATCTAGTGGTCTGATCGAAGCCCCGCTGCTCGGCACACCTTCAATCAACATCGGTCATCGTCAAGACGGCCGCATCACCGCGCCATCCGTAGAGACTGTCAAGGGCGTGTCGGAAGATATCTTGAGTGCACTTCACCGAGTACTCGCGATCCGACGCGGCTTTCCATCTCGGCGACCAGCTATCACAGTTGGAAAACATGTTGCAGATACTTTGGCATCCTTCGACTTCTCTACACCGAAACGGTTCATTGACGAACATGACTGAGCTATTCGTCATTGCCGAAGCAGGTGTCAACCACAATGGTGATCCCGCACTTGCACTTGAGTTGGTCGATGTTGCTGCCGAAAGTGGTGCTGACGCGGTCAAGTTTCAGACGTTCCGAGCAGAAGCTCTCGTCACCACCTCAACTCCGATGGCGGAATATCAACAGCGCAATCTCGGTCACAAACTAAGTCAGCATGAGATGCTTCGTGAGCTTGAGTTGCATCGTGAAACTCACTTTCTTCTGCAAGAACGTGCCGAGGCACGGGGGATTCAGTTTCTTTCAACTCCGTTTGATGTGCAGAGCCTCGACTTCTTAGTTCGTGAGTTACGAATGTCGACCATCAAGGTGCCATCAGGCGAGATTACAAATCACCCGTTTCTTCTGGCCGTCGCGCGTCAGGCAGAACATGTGATTCTGTCGACTGGGGCCAGCACAATGCCAGAGGTTTCAGCAGCAGTCGCCACGTTGAGCTTCGGATTCAACTTTGAGACGGGAACTCCACCCTCTGAGCACGCAGATCGAGAACTTGATGCCGTGACTCGAAAACGTCTGACTATCTTGCATGCCGTGACCGCGTATCCGGCCCCGAGCGCAGAGTCAAACCTGCGAGTCATTCCTGCTCTTCGCGCTGAATTCGATTGTCGGGTCGGCTTGAGTGATCACTCGCTGGGTTCGCATGTCTCCATGGCGGCAGTGGCGCTCGGTGCTCAGGTGATTGAGAAGCATTTCACTCTCGACCGATCACTTCCCGGGCCGGATCATGCAGCTTCATTGACTCCGACCGAGCTGAGCTCATTCGTGAACCAACTTCGCGAAACATCACTTGCGCTAGGAGA
>JBMTYA010000174.1:0-3180 GCA_049454015.1 Ilumatobacteraceae bacterium
GCCGAAGACCCGCGTGTGCTGGTCGGGCAGATCGATGCGGGCGGCATCGGCGTCAACCTGCAGGCGGCGCAAGTCGTGATCATTATGGAGCCGCAACTCAAGCCGAGCACCGAGTGGCATGCCATTGCCCGTGCTCATCGCATGGGTCAGAGCAAGACCGTGACGGTGCACCGACTGATGGTGCGGCAAACGATCGAAGAGCGAATCGTCGAACTTCTCCGCGAGAAGGCAGAGCTCTTCCGCACCTACGCCGACGACAGTGCGATGCGCCAGGCAAGCTCAATGGCCACCGACTCAGGGCAGAGCCTCGAAGCCGCCCTCACCAAGATGCTGCAGGAGGAATGAGGAGTTTCATGATGCCTAGAACTTCTCGCCACTGATGGCACGCCGAATCTGCACAAGTTCGGCCATTCGGAGGTCGGCACGAGCGATAGCCAAGACGGCCTTCAGCAGATCGATATCCGCTTCACCGATCGCATCGCCGATATCTGTGGTGTCGACGCGGGTGAGTTTGTGGCCCCAGAGGTAGCCGGTCTTGTCAAGGCCGATGACTCGGTAGTTCGGAATCTCCATTCGCGGATGACCGCTCTCGTATACCGACTTCGTGGTGAATCCCATGATCCGCCACTTGGTGAATTCTTCTGAGACGAGCAGTGACGGGCGCCATTTGCCGATGGCCTCGCAGTTCTCGAGCGGATTCCTCACGTTGCACCAGCGAATCTGGCCGAACTTGAGATAGTGGATGTTGAGTGGCTTATCGGTGGGCGGGGCCGGAATCATCACGCTGCGCTCTCGGCTGCGATCGTTGGGTTTCTCGCAGCGCACGACGAGCCATCGACCGTCGGTGTCGCGTTCTGCCCAGATCGTCACCAGGTCGCCAATCGCGATACCTGATGGTGCGAGCTCAGTTGGCAAGACGCCCCGAGGTTCTCTCGCGCCCTGACGACGCCAGGTAAACGTGCCGTCTGCTTGAACGCCGATGACCTCACAGGTCCATGAAGGCATCAGTCGACCCCCCAATTCGTGACGCGCAGAACGTAGCCACGGGCTGTATCGAATCTGAGCTCAGACATCGTGGCCGTTCGGGTCGATATACGGCGGCAGGTCTTCGATGTCGAGTCCGGCCTCCCAATGTTTGTGATCGTTCTCGTAGAAGTACTCGAAGAACTCGTCGAATCCTTCAAGTGGGCACGCAGTGAGTCGGCCGAGGTCACTCTTGCGAACTTTGCCCGACGGTGGAGCATCTGCTGGTGGGCCGTCAACCAACTCTGCCTCATCGACGACTTCCAACTCGGGTGACTCTGGCCATTCCTGCTCGTGCGCGGCGTAGTGGGCGGGCGTGATGTGACGTCGCACGAACTCGTGCTTGACGCGCTCATCAATAACGAATGGCGCAGAGACCACAGGGTGCGAAGTCACATCAGGGATCATCCGGTCGTCTTCCGTGAGTCGATAGGGGGTGGCTTGCAAATCACGTGCAATCGCCTCGATGTTTGTCTGATCACACGCCACCATCATGACTTCATCAGGACATGTACCTGGATGCAGCTTTTGAACCGCCCGAAGCACCATCGCAAAAAGGATGGGGAAAGTGGTCAACACGTTGACAACGCCCTCCGGCGTTGGTGGCGTCAGCTGTTCGCGCATCCATTCGCCGATGGCGCGGGTGATGGCGGCAGGCTCATCGCTCTTGAACGGTCGCCCATGTTCGGTAATCGATCGGAGGGAGTGTGCGACATGCGACCAGTCGCCGACGCCGTCAGGTGTGGCAAGTTGGTTCTCGTTCTCGTCGACTCCGCAGAGAGTGTTGATGAGGTGCTTGATGTCTTCGTACATGTATGGCTCCTTGTGGTTGAATCACGTGCGAGTGCAACGTGTACCAACAGTGAACCAGCAACTCGCGTTAGAGAAATGCGCAAACTTCACATATCTTTTGCATCGTGAAAGAATCTTCTTTGTTTCGTCAATTGATTGACGTCATTGGCGAAATCAATTGATCACGAAAATGCTCAGAGTTTGAGCGTGAGGTGCAGCGGCGCGTGGTCGCTGACGGTGAATGCGGTCGGAAAGTCGTCGACTCCACCGCGTTGACCGATGACCGTCGATGCCAGGCTGCGGCTGAGGTAGATGTAGTCGAGCTTGAATCGCCTGCGCGGAGCCCAATCTTGCTGGAAGGTGAGGGGATTCTGTTTCGTGAACGGATCAACGAGTTGCACGCTCTGACTGCCAAGCAAGTCGAGCGATGAAGGCACGTCGGCATAGTCGTAGTTCAGGTCGCCAGCCACGATGAGTGGAGCATCGCTCGTTGCGACAATCGCGTCGAGATCAGCACGAATCAGGCTCAGGTCGTAAGACGGGTGCCCGATGAACCTTTTCTGCTCATCTTTTCGATACGGCAGATAGAGACCCACCACGGTGGCGATATCGCGGTCACCAGCACGAAGCCTCGCCGCCGTGAGCGAACCGGGGAAGTGGCTATCCAAGGCATACGGCTTGGGGCCTTCGAGATGCGTGAGGTGCTGCAGCTGCAGCCCGGAATCTGGAGCTACGGCAATCAGCGTTCCCCAGCCACTCACGTTGGGAAATCCGCCAGGGCGATGCACCGCCGACCAGCCCGCACGAGTCACCCGCTCCGGCGGGGGCGTTTGGGCCTCGGTGAAGATGTAGACGTCAGACGGGATGTTGTTGAGTGCCCAGGCCCACAGTTGTTCGTTGAGGATCTTCTTTCGCGTCTTGTTGATCCAGGTGTTCAGGTTCCAGGTTGCGATTCGTAGACGCATAGACGAGTGCGGGGCTCCTTTGGCTTTGGGAACACTGTCTTACAGGGAGGGTGTACCGTTCAGTCACCATGTTGAAACTTCGGTGCAGTACCAAGGGGCAAAGCGCCCCCTGGTCTCAACCACTCGGAGGTCATCATGGGTCGCAAGGGCCAGCGCAAACGCGTCCACACATCGCAGAAAAAGAAGAAGTATCGCCGTAAGGCGGGAAGGTTCAAGTCGACCAACGGTCGGTCGCGATGCCTGATTCGTTCGGCCAACGAGGCGGCCCTACGGCGAGATGTCAGAGATTCGCTTGCGCCGCTACGGGGCCGAGCGTCGCAGTGTTTCGATGATTGTCGCTGCGCCATGTGCGTGGGGGACTTGAATGGGATTGCAAAGTTCGGCGAAAGGAAGCTGTAGA
>JBMTYA010000175.1:0-3170 GCA_049454015.1 Ilumatobacteraceae bacterium
ACGTACGACTCGCGCCAACCCCCATCAAATACGAACAAGCGAAACGGCAGATTGTCGAGCAATTCATTGGCAATGATGACTCCCGTCAGTAGTTGATCGGGTATCTCTGCCACCGACGCAATGCCAGTCGGATGCATCGAGCGCTGCTGCGCAGAGACTTCGACGGCGGTGTAACGCATCACCGACATACATTGCGGTGCGCTGGCGATTACTGCGCGAGCAAGCGTGCCCGGACCGGCACCGACTTCTACGACGTCGAATGGTTCAGGTCTGCCCAGGTCCTCCCACCAGGAATCAAGTGCGCGAGCGATGACCGCACCATAAAGCGGCCCGACCTCTGGAGAAGTGAGGAAGTCTCCTCGACGACCTGCCCGCCCAGCGCGAGTCCCTGTGTAGAAGCCGTCGTCGCCGTAGAGAGCCAGCCGAATAAATTCGTCGAACCGGATTGCACCTCCGCCGGCAGCAATTGCCCGACGAACGTCGTCAGCCGCCGAAGGCACCGACGAGGTCGGCGACGTCGCCGAAGTGCAGGACGATGCCGGGTAGTACTCCGGCAACGAGCGTGACCACTGCCGTGATACCGAGCGCGATTTGCAGCGACGACGGCGTCAGTACGGGTGCCGTATCGCCATCCGGCACGGGTCGCATCCACACTTCGCGCATGACATTGCCGTAGTAGCCGAACGCGATCACCGAGTTGACTGCGCCAATGACAGCAAGTGCGTAGGCCCACGGGCTCGCATCGGTGAGTAGCGCTTGGAACGCCGCAAACTTGCCGATCCAGCCGCCGAGCGGCGGAATGCCGGCGAGTGAGGCGAGAAAGATCGTCATCAGCACGCCGAGCGCTGGTGCGTACGAGAAGAGACCGCCGAGGGAGGAGATCTCACCGCTTCTCGTCTTGCGCGACACTGCGAGGATGACGCCGAACATGCCGAGGTTGGTCGCGGCGTAGACGAGGAGGTACACCACGACGGCACGCAAAGCTTCGTCGGCCGCAGCACCGCCGGCGACTGCGAGCGGCATGAGCACGAATCCGCCTTGGCTCACCGAGGAATAGGCGATCATGCGCACGAGATTGGTCTGACGTAAGGCAAATACGTTGCCGATGGTCATCGTCAAAGCAGAGAGCACCCAGATGAAGGGCTGCCAGACGTCGGCCGCCGCTGGGAAGGCCGTCAGTAGCAGAACGACAAGAGCAATGAAGCCGGCCGCCTTACTGGCGACAGAGAGAAATGCCGTTACCGGCGTTGGGGCACCCTCATAAGTATCGGGCGCCCAGGTGTGAAACGGCACTGCTGAAACCTTGAAGGCAAAACCAACGACGACGAAGACGACTGCCAGCGCTTGCACCGCGGCGAGCTCCCCGTCGAGCGAGACCGACTTTGCGATGTCCACGAGCAAAGTCGAATCTGCGACGCCGTAGAGCAACGACATTCCGTAGAGCATGACTGCCGACGCGAACACGCCGAGCAAGAAGTACTTCACACCTGCTTCGTTGCTCTTCAAGTCACGCTTGCGCCACGCGGCCAACATGTACGCAGGAATCGAGAGGAATTCGAGGGCGACAAACACCGACACCAGATCGCGCGCCGATGCCATCATCACCATGCCAAGGAGACTCGTCAGCAGCAAGAACCAGTACTCGCCGCGCCAATAGTCGCCCTCTTCGATGTGCGACGACGACAGCAGCACGATCACATAGCCCGCAAGCAAGAACAGCCCCTTCATCACAAGGCTGAATTCGTCGACGACGTACCGGCCGTCGAACATCGAGCGAACAGGGTCGTCGTGGAGCGCGAGGGTGAGCACCGGCAGTGCTGCACCAAGCAAGGAGAAGCCAGTCAAGACGGAGAGCAACCACTTGTTGCGCTCAGTCGTGAAGAGGTCGACGAGCAGCACGACCGAAATACCGACTGCGAGCACGATCTCGGGCGCGAGCGCGTGATAGTCGACGACCGGCGCCGTCCACGGCGCAGTTGTGGCTGCCAGGATGCTCACTCGTCAGCCTCCGAATGCGCGTAGCGCACCTTGGACAGCCGGGTCGATCACGCTGAAGAGCAGGTTCGGCGCGATACCGAAGACGACGATGGCGATAAGCAGCGGCAACCACGCGATCCACTCGTAGGTGTTCACGTCGTGTAGGTCGTGGTGGTCATGACCCTTGGGCGTGCCAAACGCAGTGCGCTGGTAGAGCCACAACAGGTAAGCGGCGGCGAACACGGTGCCGAGTGCCGCGATAACCATGTAGGTGCGGTACACCGTCACATTGAGGCCGTCTGCTGGGTTGTACGCGGAGAGGATCGCTGGAAACTCTCCCCAAAAACCGGCGAGACCCGGCAAGCCGAGCGACGCCATGGAGCACAGACCGAGAATCCATCCGAGCCTTGGCGCCTGCGTGAGCATGCCGCCGAGCTTGCTGATCTCGAGGGTGTGGTACCGCTCTTTCACACTGCCTGCGACGAAAAAGAGCATGCCGGTGATGAGTCCGTGGGCGACCATTCCGAAGACCGCCGCGTTGACGCCGAACGAGGTAAGCGTCGAGATGCCGAGCATCACGAAACCCATGTGAGCGACGGACGAGAACGCAATGAGGCGCTTCATATCGGTTTGCGCGAGGCAACCGAGCGCACCATAGATGATGCCCACCACGGCGAGTCCGCCGATCCACGGTGCCCACTCGATGGCTGCTTCGGGAAGCATCGGAATCGCGATGCGTACGAAACCGTATGTACCGAGCTTCAGCAGGATCGCCGCAAGGATCACCGAGCCTTGCGTAGGAGCCTGAGTGTGCGCGTCAGGCAACCAGGTGTGGAACGGGAACATTGGAACCTTGACCGCGAAGCCGACGAACATGCCAGCGAAGATCCAGATTTGGACATTTTTGGCGATTCCTGCACCATTCTCGACAAGGTAAGGAATGGCGAAACTCTCGGCTCCGGTCTTGAAGAACATCGCCAAGAACGCAACGAGCATGAGTGCCGAACCGAACATCGTGTACAAGAAGAACTTGAGCGACGCGTACTGTCGCTGTTCACCTCCCCACACCCCGATCATGAAGTACATCGGTAGGAGCACCAGCTCGAAGAACACGAAGAAGAGGATGAGATCCTGCGCGATAAACGTGCCGGCCATGCCCGTCTGCAAGATGAGCATGAGGATGAAGAACGCCT
>JBMTYA010000176.1:0-3160 GCA_049454015.1 Ilumatobacteraceae bacterium
TGAACAGGGCGTAGCGCCCGGCGCGCGTCGCATGCTGCAGGCGGTACACCGTCTCCGGGTTGAAGAGATGATGCTCGCCTTCACGACGCCACTGGTATTCGCCGCCGAGTTCGAGTTTGCGGTGCGCGCGCTGGTCGGGTCGCGACGGATGCGCCGCGGCGTGGCGCGCGGCGACTTCGGCAGCGATGACGTCGAGACCGATGCCGTCAAGCCGCGACACCGTGCCGGTGAAGTATTCGTCGACCAGTTCAGTGGAGAGGCCAATTGCTTCGAAGATCTGCGCTCCGGTGTACGACGCGACGGTGGAAACACCCATCTTGCTCATCACCTTGAGCACACCTTTGCCAGCGGCCTTGATGTAATTGCGCACGGCCTTTTTTGCATCCATGCCGCCGAGTCCATGCATGCCGCGGCCGTCGTCGGCGGTAATCATGTCTTCGATCGACTCGAACGCGAGATACGGGTTGATCGCGCCAGCGCCGTAACCGATCAGCAGTGCCATGTGGTGCACCTCTCGGGCGTCGCCACATTCAATGACGAGACCCACCTTGGTGCGCTGACGTTCGCGGATGAGGTGGTGGTGCACCGCGCTGGTCAGCAACAAAGACGGAATCGGCGCGTACACCGAGTCGCTGCTGCGGTCAGACAGCACGATGATGCGCGCGCCGTCGTCGATGAGATCGCTCACCTGATTGCGCACGTTGTCGATCGCTTGGCGCATGCCGAATTCGCCGTCAGCCACTCGATAGAGCCCGCTCACCACTGCCGAGCGGAGGTGCGGCATGTTGCCGTCGTCGTTGATGTGGATTATCTTGGCGAGCTCGTCGTTGTCGATGATCGGGAACGGCAACACCAACTGCCTGCAGTTCTCGGCAGTGGCTTCGAGCAGGTTTGCTTCGGGGCCCAGCGTCGAGCCCACCGAGGTGACCACTTCCTCGCGTATCGCATCGAGCGGCGGGTTGGTGACCTGCGCGAACAACTGCTTGAAGTAGTCGAAGAGAATTCTCGGTCGTGCCGACAACACCGCAAGCGGAGTGTCGGTGCCCATCGAGCCGATTGGTTCGGCGGCACTCTTTGCCATCGGCGCGATGATGACCTTCATGTCTTCGTGCGTGTAGCCGAACACTTGCTGGCGGCGCAGCACGCTGTCGTGGCTGTGCACCACGTGCTCACGCTCGGGCAGATCGGGTAGCGACACCATGCCATCGGCCAACCATTGCGAATACGGCGCAGCGGCCGCAAGCGAGCGCTTGATTTCTTCGTCGTCGACAATGCGACCGAGTGACGTATCCACCAGCAGCATGCGGCCTGGTTGCAAACGACCCTTTCGCACCACGCGCTCTGGCGCCACGTTCACCACGCCCACTTCACTCGCTGCAATCACGAGGTCGTCATCAGTTACCCAGTAACGGCTGGGTCGCAGACCGTTGCGGTCGAGCACCGCGCCGATGACCGTGCCATCGGTGAAGGCGACGCTTGCGGGGCCGTCCCACGGCTCCATCAGCGACGAGTGATAGCGGTAAAACGCACGCTTGTCGTCGGGCATGGTTGCGTGGTTCTCCCACGCTTCGGGAATCATCATCAGCACCGCATGCGGCAGCGAACGCCCGGAGAGGTGCAGCAATTCGAGCACTTCGTCGAAACTCATCGAGTCGCTGCCGCCCGGCGTGCAGATGGGGAACGCCCGCTCGAGCCCGGCGATGTTGGCGGTTGCGAGTAGCGACTCGCGGGTGCGCATCCAGTTGCGGTTGCCCTGCACGGTATTGATCTCGCCGTTGTGTGCGATGTAGCGATACGGGTGCGCGAGCGGCCACGACGGGAAGGTGTTGGTGCTGAAGCGGCTGTGCACGAGCACCAGCGCAGACTCCATGTCTTCGTCAGACAAATCCGGGAAGAACATGCCCAACTCGGGCGTGGTGAGCATTCCTTTATAAACGAGGGTGCGCGACGAGAGCGAGGGGAAGTACGTGCGCAACTCTTCGGGCAACTCGTGCTCAGTGCGCTTGCGTGCGACGAAGAGTTTGCGGTCGAGCGCGATGCCCGTCTCCCCCGTTCGCGAGACCACGAAGCAGTGCTCGAAGCTCGGCATCACCCGCCGCGCGCTCGCGCCCAAGCACGATGGGTCGACGGGCACGCTGCGCCAGCCGAGCACGTGCAAACCTTCTTCGTCGAACGTGCGAGTGATGGCCGCACGAGCTTTCTCGGCATCGTTCGCATCAGCCGGGAGGAACGCAAGACCCACCGCGTATGCGCCACGCGCCGGCAGCTCAAAGCCGGCTGTGTTGCTCGTGCCTGTATCGCCGGCGCTCATATTGCTCGTGCCGCGGCCCTCACGCTTGGCGACTTTCCGCAAAAACTTGTCGGGCACCTGCACCAAGATGCCTGCACCGTCACCCGTGTCGGGCTCGGCGCCGGTGGCACCGCGGTGCTCCATGCTGCACAGTGCGCCGAGGCCGGTCTGCACGATGCGATGGCTGGCAACACCTTTTATATGCACCACGAACGACACGCCGCACGAGTCGTGCTCAAAGCGCGGGTCGTAGAGGCCGCGAGCCGACGGCACGGCCGACGCAGGCAACCCGCGCGCCGATGGCACGTCAGATGCCGGCAGGGCGCCGCCCGACGGCGGCAAGTCGTTGTGCATTCGGGCTGTCTCGCAATGGGTCGTGCTGCTGGTGCACCCACCGATTGGTAGGCACCGGGACGACGCTGGCCCGCGGGGTCAGCCTACTTGGTTGACCGTCACGATGGAGCTCGGAGTCTCGGGGCGGTCGGGGTTCGTTTGTGCGCCAACCGACTTGATGGTCATTTGGCCGCTGGAGGTCGTGGTCATCATGATCTGGAAGAACGTGCCCGACACCGCCGACACAAAGAAGTTCCACGCAACGACATGCCGGCTGTTGGTGTTGCTTGAAGTAATGATCACATCGGCGTTGCTCCACGGCACATTCGCACCATCTTTGGCGAGCCAGACGCTGAGGTAATCGGTACCGGAATCGCCCTTCTCGATTTGCGACGAAAACGCGATGTTGAACTTGCCGCTGACAGAGAACGTGATCTTGCTGCCGTCGACGATTGAGACTCCGCTCGCAAAGTCGATGCTGTTGAGTGGCACTGGTGTGACTTGGTTTTGAGCGAGTGTGACTGTTGAGGTGTGGTA
>JBMTYA010000177.1:0-3154 GCA_049454015.1 Ilumatobacteraceae bacterium
TGGAAAGCGCGTGAAGCGCAAGCTTCCGTGGGTTCGAATCCCACCCCCTCCGCCACGCGCCACCGGAAACCACGTGAGGAACCCACAGATAGCGTTGCCAGACGGAAGGGTGCCAGAGCGGCCGAATGGGACGGTCTCGAAAACCGTTGTGGGTGTATGCCTACCGTGGGTTCAAATCCCACCCCTTCCGCCACATGACTGATATCGAAGCAATGCAACTCGCGCTCGCGCAAGCGCGCCAAGCAGATCGCCACGGCGACGTGCCGGTCGGCGCAGTTGTCGTGCACGATGGCGAAGTCCTGGCCTCGGCGTGCAACGAACGCGAATTACGCCATGACCCCACAGCGCACGCCGAATTGCTGGCGATGCGTGCCGCAGCCGAGAAGTTGGGTCGCTGGAGGCTCGACGACTGCACGTTGTATGTGACGCTCGAGCCATGCGCAATGTGCGCAGGGGCAGTGGTGAATGCACGCGTCGGCACCGTCGTGTTTGGCGCGGCCGATCTAAAGGCGGGGGCGATGGGGTCGCTCTACAACCTGTCGGCTGACCCGCGACTCAACCATGAACCGGTCGTTCGGCACGGTGTATTGGCACAAGAGGCTTCGCAGATGCTGCAAGCGTTTTTTGCGCAGCGCCGCGAGGCATGATGGTTGCTCACGCATGACCACCGAGAACAGCGATCAACCCTGGTGGTCACCCGAGGCACTCGCAGAGCGCGAACGCGAGATTCGCTCAGGTGTCGATGATGAATCTGGCGACATGCGCAACGACTTTGCCTCGTATAAGGCGCTTGCCGGCGGCAAAGATGCGACTGCCTCGGGCTTGTACATGCACAACGAGGTCGAACCGTGGCGAATTAACACTGTGTGTCGCGACTACGGCAGAATCGTGCAAAACGCGCTGGGTCGGGCGCCGCGCTCGGTGGCCGACTTTGGCTGTGGGGCTGGGTTCACCTCCGACGGACTGCAGCGTCTGTGGCCAACAGCATCGGTGTATGGCTTTGACGTCTCGATGGATGCGGTCAGCTTCGCGCAGCGACAGTGGCCGAAATGCCGGTTCGTCGCGGGAGCGATTACACCTGAGGCCTCACTTGAGGGTGGACCATTCGATGTGGTGTTGCGCCAGGAGTTTTACCCCTTCACACGCACCGGCCAGCTCGAGTCGCATCGCCAATGGCTACAGCTACTCATGAAGAACATGACTCACGACGGGGTGGCATTGATTATGGTCTCAGCGGGAACCGACGGCTCAATCAACGACACGTTCGCGCAGTTGCGCTCAGAGTTTTCTTTGCAGCGAGCGCGAGTTGCTGCACCACGAGTTGCACGACGCCTGCCATCATCGCTTGTCCAGATTGCTGGGCGAGTTCTGTTGTCGGTGAAGCCCGCGTGGGTGCGCAACCTTTACGTGCTGACGAAGTAAGCCCGTAAGCGTAAGGCCGTCAGCAACTCACTGGTTGCGCGCGGGGCAACGCGGCTCAGCGGCAGTATTTCTCGTTCTGCGGCACCTTTAACTCAAGAAGATACGTATCGACTTCGCTTACTACGCATGAGTTGAGACCGTAGCCCGTGTGGCGATCAGCTTCGACGACAATCAAGATGCCTTCTTCAAGGTTCGCTGCAGCCTTGCGCGTGCTGGCAAGCGGCGTTGCAGCGTCACCAGTAGTGCCAATCACCACGATGGGGCCAGCACCCTTGCCCGTCACTTCGACACGACTCTCCACGCGGTAGGGCCACAGCGCACACGCGTAGCCGTAACCAAAGTTTTCGCCAAGACGTTTGGCAGCTGCCGCAAACTTTGGAATGTCTGCATCAACCTCTGCGACGGTTGAGCCCTCCGGGTCGTCGAGGCACGAGATTGCTAGGAACGCCTCGAGCTCGTTGCCGTACGTTCCATCAGGCTTGCGTTGGTAGTAGTCGTCATACAACTTGAGCAACCCTGCACCGTTGCCAGCGACTGCCTGGGCGAGTGCTGCCTCGAGTTGTGGCCACAGCGTGTTGCTATACATCGCTTGCACTACTGCGGTGTAGAAGACACCCTGTGTCACTGGGGTGCGATTCGGTGTAGTCGCCACAGGCTTGACGTCGATGTCTTTGACGAGTTTGTCGAAGAGCGCAGCGGGTTTGCCCGAGTTGTAGATGGCGCACGTTGGCCGCTTGGCGCAGTCTGCCAAGAATGCATCAAGCTGTTGTTCGAAGCCTTTCAATTGCGACACGGCTTGATCGAATCCGTTCGCATTTGGGTCGGATGCACCGTCAAACACCGCAGCTCGCACTGTGTTGGGGAACATCGTCACCCACGTGGCGCCGAGCTCGGAGCCATAGGAGAAGCCGAAGTAGGTGATTTGTTCCTCACCAAGTGCACGCCGAATGGAATCCATGTCTCGGGCTGAGTTCTCCGTGGAGATGTACTTCAGCATCTCGGCATTGCGCTCGATGCACTTGTTGACGAACTCTTGTGTGAGGTCGATCATGTCTTGTTTCGCAGCCGCGTCATTAGGTGGCGAGTCGATCGCGAAATACCGGTCGTAGTCGTCGATGCAATCGACGGCTGGTGTCGACTTACCTGTGCCGCGTGGATCCCACCCGACAATGTCGAATCGCTCCATCAACGCATCGCTCACGTACCACTCGGCGTAAGCGGCAACGTCGCTGCCACCAAAACCAGGGCCGCCTGGGTTGACGAGCATCGACCCGATACGACTTGATGCGGTGTCGGCGATGCGTCGCACGAGGTAGAGCGAGAACGTGCCGACACTCGGGTCGTTGTAGTCGAACGGCACATCGAGATAACCGCACTCGAACGTGCCTGTGGAGCCTGGGGTGCAGGTTTCCCAGCTGATGGTGCCAGGTTGTGTTTCTTTTGTGGTGTTGCCACCGGTGTCGCCACCCTGGTCGTTTGTGGCTGATTCGGTGGCACTTGACTCAATGGTCGGGTCGGTGCTCGCTTCAAAGATCATCCGCTCGCCGCACGCCGCCAGCACCACCACTGCCGCCGAGACGAACGCGAGTCGGCGGGCAAACCTCATGAGACACTCAGCATAGGTTTGCGTGCGTAACATCAACAATCACCGCTAACGAAACTTGATGCAGATGCCGAGCCACTTCCGAGACTCTGACGAACATACTGACGACGATGTCGGTGGCTTCGGTGG
>JBMTYA010000178.1:0-3148 GCA_049454015.1 Ilumatobacteraceae bacterium
GCAAGTGCCTCGGCAACGCCGGCTCCGGTCAGCTCGCCAAGATGGTGAACCAGATCTGCATCGCTGGCATTGCGCAAGGCTTGAGCGAAGGCCTCAATCTTGCGCTTGCCGCTGGGCTCGACCCCGACGCTCTCGTCGAAGTGATTTCACAGGGCGCCGCCGGATCGTGGCAGATGAGCAACCGCGCCAAGACGATGGTTCGCAACGAATTCAATTTTGGTTTCGCAGTGGAGTGGATGCGCAAAGACCTCGCCATCTGCATCGAAGAAGCGCAACGACTTGGTGTCGATCTTCCGATAACGAAAATCGTGAACGGTTTTTACGGCGAAGTCGTCGAGATGGGTGGCCGCCGTTGGGACACCTCGTCGCTCATCGCGCGACTGAGAGCGCCAGACGATCGACCCCGCGAATAGTCAGTCGGTCACGCCACTGCGGCTCGCCCGCCAACTCAATTCGAGAGAAGCGGCGCAGGAGCGAGTCGATCGACACTTGCGTTTCCATCTTGGCAAGCGACGAACCGAGGCAATAGTGGATGCCGGCGGCAAACCCGAGGTGCTTGTTGGCGTTCGTGCGACGCAATTCAAGTTGGTGCGGGTTCTCGAACACGCTCGGGTCATGGCTTGCAGCACCGAGGCTGGTGAGCACTCGTTCGCCGGCCGCTACATCGATGACGCGGTCGCCGACGCGAAACTGCACCGGCTTCAACGGCACGCGCACCGTGTGCTGCACGGGGCCATCGAATCGCAGCAATTCGTCGACCGCATTTGAGTCAAGACCGTTTTCACGGGCCCGGGTGAGTTGGTCGGGTGCGCGCAGCAAGGCAAGCACCGAATTGCCGATGAGGTTGACCGTCGTCTCGTGCCCGGCGACGTAGAGCAACACCACGAACGTGACCAATTCGGTGGTGGTCATCTTGTCGCCAGATTCTTCGGCAGCAATGAGCGCCGACAGCATGTCGTTGCCAAGATTCTTGCGGCGGTCGGCGATTACCTCGTTGAGAAAGGGGAGCAAGCCCTCGAACGCGCAATCGGACTTGTCGAGGTCTTCCATCGAGACAGTCGGTTCGAGGGTTTGTGTGAGCACTTTCGACCATTCGCGCAGTTCATCTGATCGGCTCGTCGGCATACCGAGCATTGATGAGATCACGAGAAACGGCACGGGGAAGGCGAGGTCGTCGATCAATTCGAACTCGCCACCTTCGCGTACGCGCTGCTCGGCTGCATCGAGTGCATTGTTGACGAATTGCTGGGTGACGTCGCGCAACGGCTCGATTGCGCTCGGTGTGAACGACTTCGATACCAGTCGGCGAAGCCTCGTGTGATCGGGTGGGTCAAGGTTGAGAATCGACTTGCTGCCCGTCGTGCGGCGCGCTCGTTGCCGTTGCGAAATGGGA
The DNA here is from genome assembly GCA_049454015.1 of Ilumatobacteraceae bacterium. GTDB lineage: Bacteria > Actinomycetota > Acidimicrobiia > Acidimicrobiales > Ilumatobacteraceae > F1-60-MAGs027. The sequence goes on from JBMTYA010000178.1 coordinate 1,394, forward strand.
TTATCAATGGGCTTTGCAGATTTCTCGATGTCGCGGCTGAAGTCGTTGGAGCGCAACACCGTGGCCACGTCGTCGTATCTCGTCAGCACAACGAGCCCGCCAGGGGCGTGGTGCACGGGGTCGTGCTCGCGCAACGAATCGTAAAACGGGTGCGGGTTCGCCCTGAATGCAGGGTCGAACGGGTTAAAGACCGGTGCGGTCACTTGGCACTCGTCGCCACGCCGCGCAGAGGCTTGGGCGCTTTCACGGGTTGTTCGTAGGAAACGGCACCGTCGCCTGCTCGTGCAAGATCGGGTCTTGGTCGGGCAGCACAATCCAATGTGCGCCGTTGACGCGACGCACGAGCGCGCTCGACACGGCATCGACCACTTGTTGCGTCTTCATTAGCGGCATGCCGAGTTCGGCGATCCACTCGCGGGCGCGATCGCTGATGAGCGGCGTGTCGACGAAGCCTGGGCAAATGGCACTGATGCACACGTTGTATTCGGCAAGTCGCGTAGTGAGCGACTTCACCAAACCCGACACCGCGTATTTCGTAAGCCCGTAGATCGGGTCGGGCGGTATCGGCACGAACGCGGCGACCGACGCGGTGACCACGATGTCGCCGGCGCGCCGCTCGCACATGCCTGGAATCACCGCTCGCGCGCCGAACACAACGCCATCAACATTCACGCCTATGATGCGGCGGTACTCGTCGTCGGTAACGCGCTGCAGCGGTGGTTGAGTCGGGTCTTGCGGGCCGTCAAGCACGTCGCGGTGTGTGGTGATGCCAGCGTTGAGGTGCACCAAGTCGAAGTGGTCGTGCGACGCGATGAAGTCGGCCCATGCTTCGCTGGAGGAAACGTCGAGGGTTTCGGCGCGCACGCCGAGACGCTTGCCAGTCGCCTCAAGGGCATTTCTATTGACGTCGACGATGGTGACGGTTGCGCCAGCCTTCACCATCGACTCGGCGACGGCGGCACCGATGCCACTTGCTCCGCCGGTGACGAGCGCATTGCGTCCTTTGAGGTTCATGCGAGTGACCGTTTCGTGTGTGTAAAGAGGTTCATCCGACGGCCTTTATGTGTTCGTGCAAGGCAGATGCGTACGCGTCCATCAATCGACCAATTTCAGCGTCGGTGGTGACAAGGGGTGGGCAGAAGGCGTTGGTGTCGGCACCGATACCCCGCACGATGGCCCCGTTGCGCAGGGCGATGTCGCGCACTGCCATGGCGTCGTGCTGCTTGTGCAGGCCGGCAGCCCACACGCCGCCATCACCGCGCACTTCTTTGAGCAGACCGTCGCGGTGCAACGCGTGCAGCGCGGTCGACACCAAAGCGCCAACATGCTTTGCGCGTTGCACGAGGCCGCCGCGTTCGATGATTTCCAAGTTCTTCAGTGCCGCTGCACACGCCGTGGCATGACCGGAGTAGGTGTAACCAGTTCGCAAGAAGAAGTTGGGGTCTTGTTCCAGCGCGGCGCCGGGGGCTGCTCCGACGAACACGCCACCGAGTGGTACGTATCCCGACGTGACTGCCTTGGCAAAGCACGTGAAGTCAGGTGTAACTCCGTAATGCTGCGCGGCGAACCACGAGCCCAGTCGACCGAAACCGGAAATGACTTCGTCAAAGATGAGATACGCGCCGTGCTGGTCACAGAGCTTGCGTAGTGACTGCAGGTATCCGTCGCGCGGCGGAAAAACGCCGCCCGCACCTTGCAGCGGCTCCACCAACACCGCTGCGACGCGGGCGCCGTCGCGGCTCATCGCCATCGACA
>JBMTYA010000179.1:0-3139 GCA_049454015.1 Ilumatobacteraceae bacterium
CCGTCGTCGTTCCACACGGTGAGGTGGTCGCTCATCGTGTACGCCTCGCCGTGGCGGATGATCATGCCGAGAATTTCTCCGGCGGGCACCCAAGAGCGAACCCAGGTTTCCATTCCGGGTTGGGCGAGTGCGATCTGGTTGCACGGGCCGTCGTCGTCGTGCACGTGGGCGTTGTGCGGGAGGTATCGCTCGTGCGTGCCCCAACCCATCTCTGCAGGTGCGACGCCTTCTTCGTAGAAGCCCTCAATCGACCACGTGTTGACGAACTCATCCACGCGCTTGGGTTGGCTGGTGATCTGTGTGTCACGCTCACTGATATGGATCACCTTGGTGCCAGTCAGCATCGCAAGGGCGTTGTAGCGCTTGTCGGCGAGCGCCCCCTCGATGAACTTGGCGCGGTCACCAGCTTTTTTGTCTTTGAGCAGCGACGTCGCAATCTCGGTGAGCGCGCGCTTGGCGAAGTGGCTCACGAGCCCCGGGTTAGCGCCGTGTTCGAGCACTGCCGACGGGCCGTTGTTGTCGGGCCACGACTCGATCATGCGGCGGATGCTCTGGTGTCGCACGTAGAGCGTGCGCTCGAGCGGCGGCGTGTTGTGCATGTCGTAGTACGGATCCCACAGCTCGACGCTGGTGTTTAGGTAGCGAACGCCGTGTTCGCGGCACCAGGTGAGAATCGTGGGGCAGTCGATGTTCCAAGCAAGGTCGAGCAGCATGTCGCCTTGACTGACGCGAGCCGAGAGAAACTCGTCGAGGTTCTCCTTGGTGACGCGACCCTGCTCGTACTTCACGCCGGCAGCGAGCCAGTCGGCCACGCGGCTGCGGTTGTCGACGAAATCGATGATGGTGATGCTCGCGGGCGGCAGTTTCACGTCGCGCACCAGGATGGGCACCGTGGCTTGTGCGACGGAGCCGCAACCCAAGATGAGCGTGCGGTTCGGTCGGTGCGAACCGACCTTGGAGAGGTCGATGGTCACGAGCGGCGACGTGACTTGCGAGTGCGAGCGGCGACTGGTGTGCTCTCGAGCATTGTCTGGAGCGACGCTTCGAACACCGGCTCGCTCGGGATCAAGAGCGCTTGCCAGTCATACGACGGGCCCTTGCGGCCGTTGCTTACGTCGTCAAGCACCACGCGACCCAGTGGCGTCGCAGTAGTCGTGGATCGTGTGGTCATCGTGGCACCCCCGTTTCGAAGTTGTCGTGTATTCGCTGCTGCGACGGTGGTTGCAACAACGAGGTAGCAACATAGCGAGTTCTGCAGGCGCTGTCTACTGGCTGACTTGTCAGCCGATACTGACTCACGAGTCAGTATCGGGCGACAACGAGTCGGGCGTACCAACCACGACATCGAGGCAGTGCGTGGAGGCTTTCGTCGGCGAGGCGGAGGTTTTGAGCATCGGCGTGCACAGCGCACTCGTAGCATGAACGCAGTAGATGACGTCCCCCACAGCGTTCGCCGCTCTCGGCGTTCCACCCCAAGTTGATGCCGGTCTGGCTGCCGCAGGTTTCACCGCCCCGTTTGCAATCCAAACCGAAGCGATTCCCGTCGCACTGACGGGTGTCGACCTTTGCGGTCGGGCCCGTACTGGTTCGGGTAAAACCCTCGCCTTTGGCGTGCCGATGCTCTCGCGCATCGATGCCGCCGCCAAGCCGCGAGCTCCCCGGGGCCTCGTGCTTGTGCCGACCCGCGAGCTAGCCCTGCAAGTGGCCGAGGTGCTCGCCCCGATTGGCGCCAAGTGCGATCGCCGCGTGCTCGCGGTGTACGGCGGTGCCTCCCGAGACGACCAGATCACCGCGCTCGCCGGTGGCGTTGAACTGGTCGTTGCCACGCCGCTGCGCCTCATCGACCTGCTCAAAGAAGAAGAGCTGACGCTCGCCGACGTGCAGGTCGTGGTGATCGACGAAGCCGACCGCATGGCCGACGAAGGGTTCATGCCACAGGTGGAGTGGGTGCTGCGCAAAGTCACTTCTCCGCACCAGACGATGCTCTTCTCCGCCACGCTCGACGGCCAGGTCGGCAACCTCGTGCGTCGCTACATGAACGACCCGCGTGAAGTGTCGATTGACGCCCCGACTGCCACGGTGGGCACGATGCGTCACCTGTTCTTGGCGGTGCATCGCATGGACAAAGACCGCGTGGTTGCCGCCGTCGCCGACGGTGCGGGCAAGACCGTGGTGTTCTGCGACACCAAGCGGTTGTGCGACAAGGTGGCCGAGTCGCTTCAGAAACTGAAGGTGAAGGCCTCGGCATTGCACGGCGACATGTCGCAAGCCGCCCGCGAGAAATCACTCGCCAAATTTGCCGACGGCACGCTCAACGTGTTGGTGGCAACCGACGTTGCAGCGCGCGGTATTGACATTGACGACGTTGCTGCCGTGGTGCACTACGAACCGCCGATTGACGTAAAGACGTACTTGCACCGTTCTGGTCGCACTGCGCGCGCTGGACGCGACGGTTGGGCAGTGACGCTGGCGGAATACAACCAGCACACGACGTGCCGCATCATTCAGCGCGGATTGCGTTTGGAGCCCCAGCCGCCGATCGAAGTGTTCTCCAACGACAAACGCCTCGCCGATTTGTCGCTGTTTCTTGCCCCCGCGACCGCCTAGTTCGCTACAACCAAGCTGGGCGACGCGACTCGTAGTCGCCGATCGCCGACTCGTGCGCAAGCGTGATGCCGATGTCGTCGAGCCCGTTCAAGAATCGTTCGCGCGTCGATGCATCAAGAGCGAACGAGTAACTGAGCCCACGCGACGGCACTTCCACTGAGAGGCGCTCGACGTCGACGGTGATCTCCGTTCGCGCGTCGGCTTCAATCGCGGCCCACAGCGCTTCGACGGACTTCGCGTCGAGCACGACCGGTACAAGACCGTTCTTGGTGCAGTTGTTGCGGAAGATGTCGCTGAAACTTGGGGCGATCACCACGTCGAAGCCGTACTGCTGCAGCGCCCACACGGCGTGCTCACGCGACGAACCCACGCCGAACGATGGCCCGGCGACGAGGATGCTCGCACCCGCGTATCGCTCGTCGTTGAGTACGAAGTTGCGATCGTCGCGCCAGGTGGAAAACAAGCCTTTCTCGAAGCCGGTGCGCTCGACGCGCTTCAGCCACTCGGCGGGGATGATCTGGTCGGTGTCGAC
>JBMTYA010000180.1:0-3109 GCA_049454015.1 Ilumatobacteraceae bacterium
TGGTGCCCAAGGTGAGGGTGCTCAGCTTCAAAGACCTCAACATCGAAGAACTGCCCGCCAACAACATCTAGCTGCAAAGCGCCGTAACTCCGGCACTGCGCCACGTGGTGCAACGCGCGCGACATCCGGCAAGGCTCGGCAACGGTCGCGCATGGCGCGCGCCGCCTGGGCCGAAGACCTCGTCGCCGCTTGGTACGTGCGCAACGGATATGTCATCGTCGCCCGCAATTGGCGGTGTCCACGAGGTGAACTCGACATCGTCGCGCTGCGCGACGGTGTGCTCGCAATCTGCGAAGTGAAGGCGCGTCGCAATGCGAACTTCGGCGATCCGTTTGAAGCAATCACGCCGCAGAAGATGTTGCGAGTGCGCCGCGCAACTGCTGCGTTCCTCTTGACTCATAAACAAACTGTCAACCAGATTCGCTTTGATTTCGCGGCAGTTCTCGGCGTGCGGCTCGAAGTGCGGTGTGGAGTCGCTTGAAGGACTGCGCCCGAACTACTCTCTTGGCATTAGTACCCAAGAGGGGGGATACAAATGAAGTTACGTAGGTCCAAATCCGCCATCTCGATTGGCGCTGCACTCGCGGCGCTTGCAGTCGGGTTCGTCGTTCCGACGGCGACGGCATCAAAGGGTGACGGCGCCGTCACCCTCACGCTGCTGCACAACAACGACGGTGAATCGTCGCTCGACACGTCCACGTTGCGCGCCGGCACCGTCACGTACCGCTACGGCGGTATTGCGGCATTCAAGTCGGTGTTCGATCGCGAGAAGGCTGATGCCCGCAAGTCGGGCAACGCCGTGTTCGGTGTGTACGCCGGCGACTCGTTCTTGGCGAGCAAGACGCTCATCTGCAGCGAGCCTGCTGATGCGAACTCGAAGATCAAGCCATACGACGCCCTCGCATTGCGTCAAATTGGCTACGACGCATTGGTGCTCGGTAATCACGAGTTCGATTACAGCCCGACATTTCTCGGGCGTTATCTGCGAACCTTTGCAAAAGATGGCAAGCCGACCATTCCGGTGCTCAGCGGCAACATGGACTTTAAGAACGAGCCGAATCTCTCCGGCTTGATCGGCCCTACCGGTCAAACGAGCAACAAGGCCAAGCCGGGTCAGAACATCTCGCAATGGATGATCTACACCGACGAGGTCACAGGCGCGCGCTTCGGAGTGGTCACCGCGATCACACCGCTGCTGGCGACTATTTCGTCGCCCGGTAAGAGCAAGTTGCTGACTGGCACGCTTGATGCCGTTGCGGCTCGCTTGCAACGCCAGATCAACGCACTGCAAAAGATGGGTGTGAACAAGATCATTCTCGTCAGCCACTTGCAAGACCTCAACAACGACAAAGCACTCGTCGCGAAGTTGAAAGGTGTCGACGTGGCAGTCGGCGGTGGTGGTGACGAACTGCTACAGAGCGACTATGTCTCGAACACCGTCGAATTGCTGCCCGGCGAATCCGCCCCAGTCGGCACGTATCCGACCAATGTCACTGATGCCGCAGGCAAAGTGGTGCCAATCGTTACGACGAGCGGCAACTACAAGTACGTCGGTCGAGTCGATCTGCGCTTCGACAAGAAGGGGAATGTCGCCGAAGTGGTGCAAGCGACGTCGTACCCGCGCCGCGTTGTGCCGACGAGCGGAGAATCGGTCAGCCTCGGTGTCACTGACGCCGTGTCGCCCGACTTATTCCTGCAGACGAAGGTCATCGGTGCGCTCAATGGATGCCTTAGTGGTCTCAACGCTCCGTTCGCCAAGAGCGACGTGCTCTTTAACACCGCTCGCGGCAGCGCGACTGTTGCAGGTGTGAGAACCGTTGAGACCAACGGCGGCAACTTGGTTGCCGACTCGTTCGTCTACCTCTACGACCAAGTGGCGTCGAAAGAAGGTCTGCCCGCCCGCAGCGCGACCAACCCGGTCGTCGCGGTGCAGAACGGTGGCGGTATTCGCCAGAACTCTGGCGACTTCCTGCCGGTCTCTGGTGCAGCACCAGGCACCATCAACCGCGGCAACACGTTCGACTTGCTGCCGTTCGACAATCGCTTCGCAGTGTTCACTGACATGACTGCGACTCAGCTGAAAGAAGTGTTTGAGCGCTCGTGTGCGGTCAGCACTTCCGGTGGTGGGCAGTTCCTGCAGATCTCTGGTCTGAAAGTGACCTGCAAGCGAAGCGGCACCGCCCAAGTGGTGGGAACACCGCCAGCTGGTCTGCAGTACGGTGCGGTGACGACCGCGGGTTCGCGCGTGACCTCGCTGACGCTTGCCGACGGCACCAAGCTCGTTGACAACGGGGCAGTAGTTGCCGGTGCACCGGTGGTCGACTTGATCACCAACTCCTTCACTGCGGTGGGTGGCGACAACTTCCCGACGTTCGGAGCAGCAACCTCAAAGGTGCTTGGCTACTCCTACGAAGAGGCGTTGTACCGCTATCTGCTGAGTTTCCCGAAGGGATCCGACGGTCTCCCGACGGTGCCGGCTTCCGACGCTCGCTACAAGGCGGGTGGCGAAGGTCGCATCACGTGGGTGCCGTGACCTTTATCGGTTAACGCACGCTGCTGACGCCGCTGCGTTGTGCTCCCTCATTGGGCACAGCGCAGCGGCGTTTGAGTTGTTTGCGTCGTGGCTGCTGTCGCGCCTCGCTCTAACGGGCGTCGCGGCGTTCCCAACAACCTTTGTGCCAGTGACGGCGCAGGTCGGGCGCTTCGCTCGGCACGCACACGAGGTGCCCCATGCCGACGGGAATCGTGCGGTGGCATCCGGGGCAGACGTACTCTTTGCGCGCTTCGTAAGGTTGCACTCGACGCACGTCGATGCGACCGTACAGACCGTCCCACATCGTCGGCGGTCGAGCAGATGCGGCGCTGCGAGCGGCACCGTGCTTGCGCGCCGCAGCCGGCTTACGTGGCGCCAACTTCTTGATGCGCCTCATGCCAAAAACGCCCATGCGACGAGAGCCGTGATGATTGCGAACGCGCTCGCGATGACCACGTAATCGAGCGGCGACGCCTTGTATTTGCGGTGCGGATCAAAACCCACCCTGCAAGTATCGTCTGTATATGGCCGATATCGAGGTCACTCGAGACGACGGGGTTGCGACGGTCACCATCA
>JBMTYA010000181.1:0-3086 GCA_049454015.1 Ilumatobacteraceae bacterium
CGTGGATTGCCGAGGCTTACCCGACGGTGTCTCGCACGAAGAACCGCGATGGGTCGATCGATGTCGCACTGCGCATCACGAGCGAACACTGGTTGTCACGGTTGCTACTGCGCGGCGGTCGCAACGTATCCGTGGTGTCACCGGCGAAATACCGTGAGCTCACGGCTACGACCGCAGCTGCGGTTCGCGCAAAGTACGAATCAGCATCGAAGTACGAATCAGCAAAGTACGACTAATTAAAGAGTGCGGTGAGCTCGCCGTAAGTGTTCACACGGTGCGCCGCCAACAGTGACGGCAAGACCGCTGCGGTGAGTAGCGCGTCGGCAAGTGCGTCATGTGGGCGATCAGTTGACTTGCCGTAGCGCGCTGCGACGTCGCGCAACTTGTGCGACATGGTGCGATCGGGGTCGAGTCGTCGGGAGAGCGTGAGCGTGCAGAGCGGACCAGTCACTTTGAGCGGCACCGACAGCCGTGTGGAGTCTGACCTCAAGAAACCAAGGTCGAACTTGGCGTTATGTGCGGTGAATACGCACCCATCGATGAGCACGTTCATCATCTCCAGCGCTTCAACGGGTTTTATTCCTTTGCGCAATTGGCGTCGCGTGATGCCGTGCACGTGAAATGCGCCGACGTGGCCCAAGCCCCATGTGAGACGCTTGAGATACGTCGAGAATTGATGCTCGACGCTGCCGTCGCCGCGCGCGACGACGACTCCAATCTGCAGCACACGGTCGTCGTCGGTGGAAAGACCGGTGGTCTCGGTGTCGACAACTGCGAATCGTACGTCGCGAATCGACGTCGCAGGGTCGTAGTTGGTCATGATCGTTTGTCGGTTGGCTTCACGCCGACTCGTTCACTTCGCGAAGTATCGCTGGGCCGAGCCGGCTCGCCGTCAACGGGCCGAGGATCTTTGCCAGTTGCTCGAGGTCGGCTGGTTTCTCGGTGACGATGCGCGAGATCTCAACGTCGCTCAGCACGGCCTCGGGCAAGGTGAAATTGCTACGTGCGATCACGTCGCGCACGACCCGTAGTCGACGCTTCAAATCTTTGTCCGCAACGGCACGAGGATCTGCGGGTACTGACAGGCGCGGCAGCTTGTCGGGTGGCGCCTCGACCATCTGCTGTGAGCGACGGCGCACGCTCGGCGGCAGGTCTGAAAAGAAAGGGCTCAGGGTGGTATTGCGGTTGTTGCGTCGGTGAGCACGGGTGATGACGAGCCGGTCGGCGGCGCGCGTGCAAGCCACGTAGGCAAGACGGGCCTCTTCGTGCAGTTGGTCGACCGACGTGGCTGACGAGTGCGGGAGCAGCCCCCGTTCCGCCCCGATGATGATGACTACGGAGAACTCGCGACCTTTTGCAGCGTGGAACGTGAGTAGTTCGACTCCGTATCGTTCGGGCGTGCTGTGGCTGGCGCGCAAGAAGGCTGCTGCGCTACGGCCGTCAACGGTGCCCTGAGTGCTGCTGCGCAGGTAGGCCTGCAGTTGCTCGGCCACGATGCGTTCGTCTTCGTCGGTCGATTCAACAATGACGTCGGCGGCCCACACGGTGAGGTCGTGCCTCGTGCGGCACTCCGCGACTTCGTCGATGGCGTTCGCGCGCATCGTGCTGGCGCGACGAGACGCAACCGGAATGCCTGCTGCCGTGAGCGACGTCTTCACCGGTTCGAGCAGTTGGTGGGTGCGGGCGAGCACTGCGATAGACGGCTCGACGCCCGAGCGCACGTGCTGCTCGACGACGCGTCGTGCGACGGCTACCTCGTCGATGTCGTCGTCAACCTCTACGAATTCGACCGGCAGGCCGCTCGTGCGACGCGAGCGCAATGCGCGGGCACCATCATGCGCTGCACCCGAATTTGCCAGCACATGTTGGGCCACCTCGAGCACTTCAGGAGTGCATCGGTAATTGCTCGGGAGGGCCAGCACCGTCGGTTGATTGAGGGCGTCAGGCAGGCTGCGGAAGAGTGCAGGGTCAGCACCGTTCCAGCCGTAGATGGCCTGCAGTGGGTCGCCAACCACGAACACGTCGTCGCGATTACCGCGCAATGCTTCGAAGAATGCGTACTGCAGCGGATTCATGTCTTGTGCTTCGTCGACGAAAAGATGTCTGAAGCGGAACCGAGTGGCGCTCGCAAAGTCGGTGCGATCGTTGAGGGTTCGGGTGGCGAGCATGATGAGGTCGTCGAGATCGGCAAGCCCGCGCTTCACCTTCATCTGTTCATACGCCAAATAGGCGGATGCGACTCGTTGCGGGTCGACAGGGACTGCTCGATTGAGTCGTTGCACCTCGCGCACGTAGCGGTCTGGGGTGATCGTGCGAGCATGTGCCCAGTCGATTTCGGCCAGTACCGTCTGGGTGTTGCGGCCGAACGAACCTTCGCCGACGGCTTGATTGAGCAAGGTGACTCGGTTGCCGATGATGTTCGGCACTACTGCGGAGGTGTCGCTCGCCCTGCGGCGAAGCAGTGCGAGTGCAACCGCGTGGAAGGTGCCGATGGTGGGCTGGTCGACGTCACCTGGTCGGTCGTGTCGTGTGACTCCGAGGGCGCGAAGTCGTCGGCGCATCTCGGCTGCTGCTTCACGAGTGAAGGTGATGGCGAGAACGCGCGACGGATCGACTTCGCCCTCTGCGATGCGCCACGCGATGCGATGGGTGAGCACGCGCGTCTTGCCCGAGCCTGCGCCCGCGTGCACGATGGTGGCTGTCGATGCGCACGTGACGGCTCGTCGTTGGTCGTCGTCGAGGTCGGCGAGCAGCACCTGTGACTTCACGGCTGGCAGGCTACGACAGCGGTGTGCTGTGATGCTCAGCGAGCGACTGCGGACTGCTCGCTACGCAAGGTCAGAGAGCGATGCACCCTCGGCAGCCCGCACTCGCATGCCGCCGTGTTCGGCGCACAGTGGCGCAGAAAGATCCACCTCGTCATCGGCAAGCACGACGATGCAGCCGCCAAATCCTCCGCCTGTCATTCGTGCGCCGCGTACACCAGGCATCTGAGAATACGCATCGACTGCGGCATCCATCTTCTTCGTCGATGTTTCGAAGTCGCGGCTCAGGCTGAAGTGGCTTTCGTACATGAGGCGACCGGC
>JBMTYA010000182.1:0-3042 GCA_049454015.1 Ilumatobacteraceae bacterium
GTTCGGATGGACCGACCTCGACTCCGTCGACAATTGGATGAACGTTGTCGGACCACTCATCATGCTCACCAAGATGATGCTCGTCACCTTCCTCATCATGTGGGTTCGGTTCAGCTATCCGCGGTTCCGCGAGGACCAGTTGCAGAAGTTTGCGTGGAAAGTGCTCATCCCGGTGTCGCTTGGCAACATTGCGCTGACCTCGATCTTCAAGGTGGTGATGTAGATGGCAAAAGTCCCCGGACTGGTGAAAGGTCTCGGCGTCACGCTCGGAACGCTGTTCGAGACGGTGACCAAGGGCGCCAACACCGTGCAGTATCCGCACGAGAAAGAGTCGCCACCCACTCGTGCGCGAGGTGTGATCGCATTGCACGAGGGCAACTGCACGTCGTGCATGTTGTGCGCACGTTCGTGCCCCGATTGGTGCATCTACATCGAGGGTCATAAAGAACTCGCCCCGCCCCGTCGCGAAGGTGGCAAGCCGCGCCAAGTGAACAAGCTCGACCGATTCGACATCGACTATGCGCTGTGCATGTACTGCGGCATCTGCGTCGAGGTGTGCCCCTTCGACGCCCTCTTCTGGAGCCCTGAATACGAGTACTCCGAGCCCCGAATCGCCGACTTGTTGCACGACAAGGCAAAACTCGGCGAATGGATGGAGACCGTCCCGGAGGCACCCGAACTCGAGGCCGGCGCAGAAAAGAAGAAGAAGTAGTAACGATGTTGGCCACCGAGACTCTTGTCGCCCAGAACATCGGTTTCGGTGTCATTGCCCTGCTCATGGTCGTGGCAGCGCTACGGGTGGTGACCACGAACAACGTGGTGCACGCGGCTTTGTGGCTCGTCACGGTGCTCGCCGGAGCCGCGGCACAGTACGTGCTGCTTGCCGCCGAATTCGTGGCCGTCACCCAGGTGCTCGTCTACATCGGAGCCGTGATGGTGTTGTTCCTCTTCGGAACGATGCTCACGCGGGCGCGCATCGGCGCAGAACGCGACTTGAACAACCCGTACTGGCGACTTGGAATCCCTGTCGCCGCACTGCTCTTTGCTGCCATGTCAATTGCAGTGCTGTCGTCGTACGGCGACGAACGCCTACCGAGCGACGCACGAGTCGTGCCGATTGCCGACATCTCCGACCAGATCTTCGGCCCCTACCTGCTTCCATTCTGGGCACTTTCGTTCGTCCTGCTCGCAGCCATCATCGGGGCCATCGTGTTGGCCCGCAAGGAATAGCACGATGATTCTCCTCACGGGTGCCACCGGATGCTGACCAGCCAGTTTCTCCTTCTTGGTGCAATTCTCTTTTGCATCGGCGTCTATGGAGTCATCGCGCGTAAGAACGCCGTGCTCGTCTTGATGTCAATCGAGCTCATCCTCAACTCCGTCAATATCAATTTGCTCGCGTTTGCGCTGCGCAACGGCTCGACCGACGGACACACCTTCGCGCTCTACATCATCGCCGTCGCAGCAGCCGAGGTCGGTGTCGGCCTCGCGATGGTGCTGCTCATCTACCGGAACCGTCGCAGCATCGGGCTCGACGAACTCAGCGAGATGCGAGGCTGAGCATGTTCGCTGCTTCCGAGACACTCTCGCCGCTCTCGGGTGGTTGGTTCCTTGACAACGCGTGGCTCGCGCCGGTGGTACCGACCATCGGCTTCGCGCTGATCATCTTGTTCGGCAAGAAGCTGCCGAAGAAAGGCAGCGAAATCGGCGTGCTCTCGCTCGTCGGCAGCCTCGTGCTTGCGAGTGGTGCCGCATGGCAGTGGATTCAGCGCGTCAACTCCGCCTCTGAAGAGCAATTCGTGTCGCCCGTCGTGCGGACGTGGTCGTGGTGGCAGGCGGGAGGCGCCGAGTTCACGATCGGCCAGCACATCGACGGCCTGACAGTGGTCGTACTCTTCGTCGTCGCGTTCATCTCCACGCTGGTGCAGATCTACTCGCTCGAGTACCTGCGCGGCGACCGTCGCTATACCCACTTCTTTGCCGCGCTCACCTTGTTTTCAGCCGGCATGCTGGCGATGGTCATCGCCGAGGACATGATCCTTTTCCTCCTCGGTTGGGAGATCATGGGGCTTTGTTCCTTCATGCTCATCGGACACTGGTGGGAAGACGGTGCCAACAGCCGCGCAGCGTTGAAGGCATTCTTCACCGTCCGCACCGGCGACGTCGGTCTGCTCGTCGGCATCGCCATCTTGTTCTTTGCCGCCAATGAATGGACCACCACCAATCTCGGACTCTCCGGATTCTCGATCCGCGGCATCTCGGCGTGGGCGTTGTCGGGAGACCCGAATTCGACGGCGATCCTCCTTGCCGCCATCGCACTGTTCATCGCCTGCATCGGCAAGAGCGGCCAGTTCCCATTGCACACCTGGCTGCCCGACGCCATGGCCGGCCCGACCCCCGTGAGTTCACTGCTCCACTCTTCGACGATGGTCGTCGCCGGTGTGTTCCTCGTCGCGCGTCTCTACCCGGTGTTCTTCACCGGCCTCGACATTCTCGGCCCGTCCTCGAACGTCATCATGATCATCGCCGCGATCACCATTGTGATTGCGGCTGCACTTGCATTTGTGCAGACCGACATCAAGCGCGTGCTCGCCTACAGCACCGTCAGCCAGCTCGGCTACATGATGCTCGGTCTCGGTGCAGGCGCATGGTTGCCGGCGGTGTTTCACATCTTCACCCACGCCTTCTTCAAGGCGTGCCTGTTCCTGTGCGCCGGATCGATCAGCCACAGCGCATCGCACCACTCCTTCGACATGAAGAATGACATGGGCGGCCTGCGTAAGCACATGCCGATCACGTTCGCATCGTGGGTTGTCTCGACCCTTGCTTTGTGCGGCGTGTTCCCATTCTCGGGGTTCTTCTCTAAGGATGAGATCATCGACAACGTCGGAGGCAACGGTTACACGTTCTTCATGATCGTCGGACTCTTCGGTGCGTTCCTCACTGCGGCGTACATGACTCGCGCGACCTATCTCACGTTCTTCGGGTCGCCGCGCGGCGCTGCGGCAGGGGAGCACGGTGGCCACGATGACCATGCCCACG
>JBMTYA010000183.1:0-2963 GCA_049454015.1 Ilumatobacteraceae bacterium
TCGAAGACGAACAGCTCGGCAACTGCCACCAGCACGACGAGCACCAAGAACTCGTACCGCATCAGCCATGCGAATCTGTGGCTGATGCCGCGCATCGCAGCCCAGATGGCAACACCAAGTGCCACGAGCGACACTGCCAATGTCGTGAACAGGGCCACGCCTGACGTGTAGCCCACCCAATTGTCGCTAATGCCTTTATCGCCATTGACGAGAAACGCGCCGAGCAGCAACGCCTGGGCTCCGATAAAGCAAGCAGTCATCGTGACGGTGACCCAAGCCGTGACATGGACGATGCGCTCAGCGCGCGTGTTGCTCACCCGTTCAGTGAACTCGCTCAGGTGTCGTGTTTAGTGGATCAGAGCTCGAGTCGGTACTCGAGTCCTGCAACTTGGCAATCTCCATCGGGGCAGTGGTCGTCGCTCGTCCCGGCGAGTGCAAAGCCTGCACGCTCTGCGGTGCGACGCGAGGCCATATTGGTCTCGGCGATTGTCGCTCGCACAGACCTGACCACACCGAGCCGTGTGGCGAGTGACGGCAATATTCGCATCGCAGTTGATGCCGCGCCGCGACGACGCGCCCACGGGGCGACCCAGTATCCGACGGTGGCGACACCGTCAGTGATGTGGTGAATGCCGGCGACGCCTGCAGGCTCGCCAGAGCGTGCGTCGATGATCGCATTAGCCAATCGTTCGCCTGCTTGATTGCGCACGAATGACTCGGCGTGTTCGGGTGTGTACGGGCGTGGCACCGTCGTCCATCGCTGCACTTCTGCGTCTTGGCAAGCGCGGTAAATCCACTCGGCATCGTCAAGCTGAAGTGGTCGCAGTCGGTGGGAGAGCAAGTCGAAATAGACCTGCACTACTTGCGTGTCGTCGGTGATCGTTTCGCCAGCCTTCGTCCAATACTCGAGGTGACTGGCGCGAAAGTCTGCAGCACTCAGGTCGCCTTCAGCTTCAGCGAGTGCAAACTCGTCAGGAACCTCGATGAATCGTGAGACTACGACGCGCGTCACTTGCAGCGTCGCGATGTGCCGACCGTCGTTGTCGACCATGGCCAAGCATTCGCCAACGTGCTCTACGGGTTCGCCTTCTTTGGCGTAGTCGTGCAATAAGCCGGCAGTGGCGCGCTTGTTGCCGTTGATGATGAAATCCACGAGACGAGCCCGGCTCTCACCAGGCATTCCAAACTCGATGCTGCGAAGACCGTCAACGACCGGGAATGCCATGGCCGTCGAAGGCTACCGTGTGCCGGTCCGGCCGACTTTCAGGGGGAGCTGCGAAGTCGACCGGACCGGATGCGTTGCCGGCTGAACCGGCATTACCGAGTTACTTGCTGAAGAGGCTCAGCATGTCGCCGACCTGCGGGCCGAACTCTCCGCCGTTCGCTACATGAGCGAACATGAAGAGTGCGGCGCCGGCCATCGACACGTTCTTGAAAAACCCTGCGGTCTCAGCCTGCTTGGCCTGCGGGTCAGTCTGTGCCCAGAAGTCATGCATCTTCACTGCCATGATGATGAGCAGCGCGGCAAGCGCGACTGAGCCGAGGTCGGCGTAGATGCCGAGTACCACCGAGAGACCACCCAGGATCATGATGAGACCTGACAGGTAGATCGAGGCAGCCGGCATCGGCACCTTCTTGAACTGCGCGTATCCAATCATTGCCTTTGCCTTGGTTAGGTGGTTGAGGCCACTTGCGAGGAAGACGAGCGCGAAGAGCACTCGACCGATGATCATGACGATGTCCATTTCTTGTTCTCCTTGTAGTGATGCCCGGCAAAGCGGGCAATTGTGGTGCCTGCTTGTGCAGGCTCTCCGAGCGTACACTAAGATAGTTGCGTGCGCAACTATCAGGTTTGTAGTAGCGGTGGGCGGCTATGACACGCTGGTTGGCCGAGAAAGAACTACGGGCCTGGCGAGGATTCGTATTGAATGCCCGGAACGTGTTGCTCGATATCGAGTCTGATCTAGCAAAGTTCGGCGTCGACGGTGGCGACTACCAGTTGCTGGCGATGCTCTCCGAGTCACCGGACAGACGATTGAAGCTTTGCGACTTGGCATCCACCCTGCGACTGTCTCGTGGGGGCTTGACCCGTCGCATGCAGGGAGTCACCAAGAAAGGACTCGTGAAGAGGGTTCGTGACAAGTCCGACGGTCGCTCCGCGTACGCGGAGTTGACGCCGAAAGGATGGGAATTCCTGCGAAGAGTGGCGCCACACCACGTGGCGAGCGTGCGCAAGAGATTCGTCGACCGACTTTCTGCAGCTGAACTCACGGCGATTGCGACTGCATTCGAGAAGCTCGGGCCGCTTCGTTAGCGTTCTACGGATGCCAAAGCAAGAAATGTTCCCCGCGGATCCTGACTACATCCGCATTCACACTCGTCGCTACGAGGTGCGCGCCTTTCGAAAAGCCGACGACTGTCTCATGCTGCGAGGTGTCGTGGTAGATGAGAAGCCTGTCGGGTTGTACATCGAGAGCGACCCTGATCCGTTGTGGATGCACCACATGATTTTGGACCTCGAGATCCACTTTCCGTCGCTCGTCATCCAGAAAGCGAGCGTGCAATTCAATGAGCATCCGCACTTGGGGTGCACCGGAATCGTTGATCATTACAAGAAGCTCGAAGGCATGTCGATCACGCGAGGCTTCACTGCGAAAGTGAAGGAGCTGTTCGCCGGTCCGCGTGGCTGCACGCACACAACAGCGTTGTTGCAGGCCATGGCGCCAGTGGCGGTGCAGAGCATGTGGTCGATGCGCGTGGCGTCGGCACGCGCGCGTGGAGTTTCGCTCGAGTCGATGGGTGAGGGGCCGCAGACGGCGAGCCCAGTGAACACCTGCCACATGTGGGAAGAATCTGGCGAACTCGCAACTGCCGTGCGAGAAGGACGAGAAATCGAGATTCCACTTTCGATCTCCAAGCGCCTGCGCTCACTCGGGCTTACTGACGACGTCTGGCGTGAGTAG
>JBMTYA010000184.1:0-2938 GCA_049454015.1 Ilumatobacteraceae bacterium
CTCACGAGAGTGAGAGCTCGAATGGAATCCCGACCGAATTGGTCGGGCTAACGGGGGGGGGGGGAGGGGGACTCAAGGCCTGATCTGAAGGTCTTGTTGGCAAGACCTTTGAGTGTCACTAATGGGCTGAGGCGTGCGTTGTACAGGGGATGTGGCCGACCCCTCAGCGTTGCTCTTTGTGTGGACACCCCTCGTTTACGCTGGGGCGGTCGTGGGGTGACCCCCACGAGGTACACAATGACGTTTAACCCGTACACAATTGTCCTTTGGGTCGCAGACGCAAATCGTTATATCTCGTTTGCTGCGGCACACTTGCTGCGTGAGGGCCTCTCGGTCGCGAACCAAGGTCGAATTGACAACGAGATACCAGTATCTGTCGGTGTCGCCAACGCACGTCGCCGCCCAATCATCTCTCGCGAAGCGAGTGCCAGCGGCTTGATCTTCGGTCGAGATCCTGTTGTTTCAACACCGGAACGCCACGACTACTTGATGACGTTTACGAGTGGCGATCACGTTGACGCGCTGCGATTCCGCGCTCCGACGACCACGCCGCGAGTCATCGTCGGCGAACATCTGATGACCGCACTTGATGGAGCGTCACCACAGTCGATGTCCAAGTCGGAAATCCTGTCGCTGTTCGCCGCAGTGTCGCAAACTGCGAAACCAATCTCAGTTCCTCACGACGACAAGCTGGAACTTCGGAACGTCGCAGACCTCTGTCTGCGCCTTGTTGAAGCGTTGTCGAGTTAAGTTACTTGCGCGCGCGTTTAGCTTCGACCAAATCGGAGAGCTTGCACTTCAGCACCACGCTCAGGCGGGTGAGTGTGTCAAGCGACGGCGAAAAGTGTCCGTTCTCAATTCGGTTGATGGTCTTTCGATCGACGCCGGCAAGTTCGGCGAGACGCGCCTGAGAAAAACCTCGTTCATTGCGCAGCGAGACGAGACGATTGGAGACCGTCTCGGCCGACTGGTTGGAGGCTTTCTTCAACTGTGCGGAAAGTGACTTCCCCTTCATTTCAATGCTCCTTCATCTTCCCGCGCGCACCGGATGGCCCACTTGGGTAGGTCACAACCTTACTTGTCGGTCCCGTGATTTATGGTGACGGAAGTACCTCCTAGGGTTGGGTGGTCGTGAAAGTCGCCACCCTTGATGCGGTCACCATCGGCAACGCGATGGTCGATGTCATCACTTCCGTGCCCGAGCAATTCTTGGTGGAGCACGACCTGACGAAGGCCTCGATGATGCTTGTCACCGACGAACGGTCCAAGTACCTCATGTCACACATTGGTGAGAGTTTCATGTCAAGCGGTGGCTCGGTGGCCAACACCAGCCACGGCCTGGCGAGTCTTGGTGGTCGGGCCGGCTTTATCGGCAAGATTGCTGATGACGATCTTGGAAGCGTTTTCACGCGCGATCTCGCTGAGGCAGGGGTGAAGTTTTTTCCAGCCCCCAAAGACCACGGTCTGCCCACTGGGCGTTGCGTCATCGTGGTGACCCCCGACGGCCAGCGCACGATGAACACCTACCTTGGTGCCGGCGCCGTGCTGCATCCGGGCGATGTGAGCCGCGAAGCGGTGCAGAGCGCCGAATGGGTGTTTCTGGAGGGTTATCTCTTCGACAAAGACGACGCGAAGGAGGCCTTTCGCGTCGCCGCGCAATACGCCCACGATGCTGGGCGCAAGGTCGCCCTCACGCTGAGCGACTCGTTCTGCGTGCAGCGGCACCACGCCGACTTTCTCGCGCTCGTCAACGACCAGGTTGACCTACTTTTTGCGAACGAGCACGAACTGGCGACGCTGTATGGCACGGAGGATTTCGCAACTGCAGTCGGCCACCTGCGCGAGTGTTGCCCGCTTGCCGTGGTGACACGCAGCAAGAAGGGCTCTGCCGTCGTTACCTCCGATGATTTCATCGAGGTGCCCGCGTTGCCGGTCGACCCGATTGTGGATGCCACTGGAGCCGGCGACATGTTCGCGGCTGGTTTTCTCTTCGGCATCACCCACGGCAAGACGCTTGAGCAAGCAGCAGAGATCGCCACTATCTGTGCCGCAGAGGTCATCATGCATATGGGCCCGCGCCCGCAGGTGCCACTCGCGTCTCTCTTGCCTGACGACTTGCGCTAGCGGTTTCTCGCGGCGCTCGCTATTTCTCGTCGTCGGCAGGGTGGTAACTGAACTGCAGGTCACCGAGCTTTACGAGCGTTGACGCGACCCAACCGCCCAACGAGCCGAAGTGTTCGTCGAGTTGGGCATTGGTGCCGTCAGCGAGCGTCGCTTCAGCGAGTTCGTACGCGCCAAGGTAAACAATTTCGGCGGCGTGATCAGTCGGTCGATTGGTGTCGGTGGCAGAAATCGTCTCGCTGCTGATGCTCTCGCGCGCGAGTTGCTGGTTGCCGAGTCGGGGACTGGTCAGTGGGGCGACGCCAGCAATTTGCACGGTGTCGGGTGGAGAAGCGAGCCGCTGCAATCGGAAGACAATCTCCATCTCAATCACTGGAGCTTCGTGGTAAATCTCCTCGACGTACCACGCCCGGTAGGTGGCCTGGCTCCACGACGGCCATGTGAACGTGATGTGTGCAACTACGCGCGGCGGCTGGCCTTCACCGGGGAGACCATAACTGGTCGCCCATACCAAGTCGCCGAGCAGCACGTCGGAGTGCAGATGCTCTTCAAATGCTTGGCGCTCGAGAAACGCGTTGCTGAACGCGTCGCGCAGCGCACCGATGGCATCGGTGAACACGTGGTCGAGCACGAAATCACGCTACAAGTGTGCGAGAATCGCAGATGTGCCGATGGTGATGTATGACGTGCGTGACGGCATCGCCACGCTGACGCTCAACAACCCCAGTGAACGCAACTCCATGACTGCCGAGATGGTTCGCGACATCGTGTCGGCGATGAACTCAGCCGAGAGCGACCCCAATGTGCGCGTCGTAAT